>JAPKHB010000304.1 GCA_026647295.1 Planctomycetota bacterium
GGCGAGAGGGGCTCGGGGGGGGCCGGAGGTTGGGGGCCCCCGGCCGGTGTGGGCGGGAGGGTAGCAGGGGGTGGGGACACCGGGAAGGGGTCCGGGCCGGCGGGGGCCCCTGGAACCGGCCGGGCGCCGGGGCCGCGCGGAGAGGGGGTCGGAGACGCGAGGGCCCCCTGGGAAGCCCCCGAGGGCGCGCGGCGGGGGATGGACGGCCGGGCGGGTGGCCCCGAGGGCCCGAAGGGCCCCGAGGGCTCGGCTAGTCGGTGCCCCAGTCGAGGAGTTCCTGGACGACGACGCCGTCGCGTTCGCGGCGGACGAGGCCGGTGACGGGGATCTCGGGGCTGATCCAGCGCTTGTCCAGGCCGCGCGGGGTGCGGCGGGTGACGGTGATGCACTCGAAGGTGCGGCCCTTGACGGTGAGCGTCTCGCGGCCGTACTCCTCGGGCCCGCCGCGGCCGCCGCGGCTCTGGAGGCGCTCCTGGCGCGGGCGCTGGAGCGAGCTGCCGCGCACCTCCTTGCCCTCGTGCTCGATCGTGGCCTCCAGCACCACCTCGGCCTCGGTCACCTCGGCCACCTTGAGCGTGGTCACCACCTCCTGGCCCTGGACCAGGCTGCGCAGGCGGATCCACTCCCCCACCTGCGCGTCGTAGAGGGGGTCTCGGGGGGCGTCGGCCGCAGGGGCGGCGGCCCCGTCGGCCTGGGGGGCCGCGGACGGGCCGGGGACGCGCGGCGCCTGGCCCGCATCCCCCCCATCGCGATGGCCGCCCTCGTCGTCCTTGCCGTCCTCGCCGCCTTCGCCGCCCTCGCCGCCTTCGGGCGGGGTCGGGGCGGGCGCCGTGGTCGGGACCGGCTCGGCCGGCGGGTCGTAGCCCCAGTCCAGGGCCTCCATCACGGTGGCGTTTCCGACCTCGACCCGCCAGAGGCCCCAGGCGGGGATGGCGTTGGTGAAGGTGAGTTGCAGGCGTCCGCCGCCCCAGTCGAGCTGGACCACGGCGGCCTCGACCTCCTCCTCGCCCAGGCGCCGGCGCACCAGGGTGTGCTCGCCGACCGAGCCCATCACGCGCAGCGAGGCGAGCAGGCCCTCGTCGGGGAACTCCTGGGGCAGGGGCATGGGCAGCTGCGGGCCCTCGAGCACCTCGTGCTCGACGCGCACCTGGCCTCCGCCCACTTCGGCGACCCGGAGTCGTAGCACCGAGGCGGTCTCAAGGCCCGGGATCACCACCCGGTAGCGGACCCACTCCCCGACGCGGACATCGGCGAGGGGATCGAGCGCGCCCGGGGTGCGCGCGGCCCGGGCTTCGGGCTCGGGCGTGGGCGCCGGCGGGGGTTCCTCGGTCGGGCCCGCAGGGCGCGGGCCGGGGACGGTCGGGGGGGTCGGCCGCTCGGGCGCGGGGGCCTTGGAGCGGGCCTGCGCGCGGGCGGCGATCTCGGCGCGGACGACCTCGATGGCCTTGAGGAGTTGGGGGTCGCGGCCGGCCAGGCGGTCCTCGATGGTCTCCTCGACCAGCACGTCGGGCTTTACGCCCAGGCCCTCCAGGTTCGTCCCGTCCATGCCGTAGTAGCCCACGCGCGGGATGCGGAAGGTCGAGCCGTCCGAGAGGCGGATGTCGTTGGTGCCGATCACGCCCCCGGGCGTGGGCACGCCCACGACCTTGCCGACCTTGCGCGCCTGGAACACGTAGGGGAAGACCTCCGCGTCGCTGAAGGAGCGTTCGTTGATCAGCACGACCACGGGCTTGTCCCAGTAAAGGGCCGGCTGGGTCACCTTGCGCGGGGCGCCGCGGGGCTGGACCTGGGCGTAGGGCCGCGCCGTCAGGATGTCCATCAGTTGCTGGTGGATGTTGCCGCCGCCGTTTTCGCGCACGTCGAGCACCATGCCCTCGATCTTGGGGTTCTGGTTCCAGGCGGCCACGGCGCGCTGGAACGCGGCCAGGTTGTTGGCGTCCATGGCGTTGAGGTGGATGTAGCCGACCTCACCCTTCGTCTGCTCCTTGACCGTCTCGATCGAGGTGCGGAGCCACTCCTGGTGCTTGAGCTGGCGGATCTGGCCCGCGTGGGCCAGCGTGAGTTGGGCGCGGCGCTCCTCGCCCGTGCCCTCGGCCGTGATGGGTTTGAAGAGGACGGGGATCTCGCGGCCGGCGGCGCCCAGGAGGACCTGGTCGAGGTCGGTGTCGGCCTTGAGGCGCGTCTTGCCCAGGCCGACGATCACGTCGCCCACGCGCAGGCCCGCCTGGTCGGCGGGGCCGCGGGAGAGGATGGCCACGATGCGCCGGCCGCCCCCGGCGTCGGGCGGGTCGGCCAGGTCGCAGCCCAGGTACCCCGTGGGCGGGGCGGTGGGCGCCACGAAGTGGGTGCGCGCCTCGCCGCCGTGGATGCCCAGGTGGCTTGCGTTCAGTTCCGCGAGCATCTGCCGGACGACGTTGTGGAACTCGTCCTTGTCCTCGGCGTCCACGGCCATGTCCTTGTACTTCTTCTTCAGCGCGTCCCAGTCCACGCCGTGCATCTTCGCGTCGTAGAAGCCGTTCTTGAGGTGCAGCCAGGCCTCGTCGAAGAGGTCGGCGAGTTCCTTGCGCAGGTCCACCTCGACCTCGCCGAGGAAGGGGACCGCCTCGCGGTTCTCGATCGAGCGCGGGGCCGGGACGCGGAAGATCTGCCCGCGGCCGCTTTCGCCGGCGGTGAAGTAGATGTGGTCGCCGCGGGGGCTCCAGCAGGCCGCGGAGCCGTCGCGGGAGATCTGCATGGTCTCGCCGCCGCCCACGCCGATCACGAAGAGGCCCGCCGAGCGGCCCCGCGAGGGGTCGAACTGTTCGTAGACGAGGAAGCGCCCGTCGGGCGAGAAGCTCGGCACCTGGAAGAAGCCGGGCTCGCCCGTCACGCGGCGCACGCCCGTCCCGTCGGCGGCCATCACGTAGATGGCCTGCGTGCCCTCACGGCCGCTGTCAAAGGCGATGAAGCGGCCGTCGGGCGAGAAGCTCGGGTCGTCGTCGGCCTCGGGGTGGTCGGTAAGGCGCCGGGGGGTGCCCGTTTCGACCTCGATCGTCCAGATGTCGCGCTGGCCGGACTCCTCGCTGCAGTAGACGAGCAGGCGCCCGTCGGGGGACCAGTTGTGGAAGAAGTCGTCCTTCGCGCTCTTGGTGAGCTGGCGGATCGTGCCGTTGGCGAGGGTGAGCAGGAAGATGTCGCTGTTGCCGGTGCGGTTGGACTGGAAGGCGATGTGCGTGCCGTCGGGGCTAAAGCGCGGCCATTCGTCCTGCTCAGGGCCCTGGGTGAGCCGGCGCGCGGGGCCGCCGCCCGCGGGCATGGTCCACAGGTCGCCGTGCACGCTGAAGGCGAGCTGGCTGCCGTCGCGGCTTAGGTGGACCTGCTCGGCGCCTTCGTTGAGCGTGCGGCGCAGGACGCCGCTGTGGCGCACGTCGCTTTGGACGGTGAGGTCCAGCGGACGGGGCTCGGCCCCCGCGGCGGAAAGGTCCACGGTGAACAGGCGCCCCTCGCGCTCGAAGACGGCGGTGCGCCGGTCAAAGGCCACGGCCGGCCGGTGCACGTCGGCGCCCTTGAGCTGGGTCAGGGGGCGGCGTTCGCCGCCGGCGGTGGGGATGGCGTAGAAGTTGGCCACGCCGTCTTCCTCGGCCACGAAGTAGACGGTGGCCCCGTCGGCGGAGAAGGCCGGGTAGCGCTCGTTGCCCGGCGTGTCGGTGAGCCGGCGGGGGGGGCCGCCCGCGGTGTCGACGACGTACAGGTCGTAGTTGGCCGACCCGGTGTAGTTGTCCTGGTAGATCGTGTTGAAGCCCCGGGCGTAGACGACCTGCTTTCCGTCGGGGCTGTAGGAGCCCTCGCGGCCCCCGTCGCGGGTGATGCGCCGCGCGGTGCCGCCGGAGAGGTCGAGTTCGTAGAGGTTGAGGCGCCACTTGTCCGCGTCGCGGTCCGAGCAGAAGAGGAGGCGCTTTCCGTCGGGCGACCAGTCGCACAGGATCTCGGTGCCGCTGTGCACGGTGACGGCCTTCGCGGCCCCGCCGAGCACCGGCATGGTGAAGAGGTCGTAGGAGCCCCCGCGCAGCGAGGAGAAGGCGATCGTCGTCCCGTCGGGCGAAAGGCGCGGCAGCGTGTCCTGCGCCTCGTGGATGGTGAGCCGGCGCGGGGGGGCCGAGCCGTCGGTCGGGGCCACCCAGACGTCGCCCCGCCAGGCGAAGGTGACCCAGCGGCCGTCGGCGCTCAGCGAGGGGTAGCGCAGGCCGCGCGTGGCCTGTTCGGCGGCGTCGGCCCAGGGGGCCGAAAGGACGCCGGCGGCCAGCAGGGCCAGGAGGAGGGCGGGGCGCAGGCGACGAAGCAAGCGGGGCATGGAGTCTCTCCGGGGGCGGGGGCCGCGCGAGGCCACGTCGTCGGCCGCGGGCCAAGCGCTTGAGCGTAGCAGCAACGGCGCGCGGGGTCGGGCCCGGGCGCGGCCGGGGCGGGGTGGGGCCGGGCGCGGGCGGGGCGCCCCGGGCGGGCGGGGCCGGCCCTTTGGACCCGGGACGAA
>JAPKHB010000305.1 GCA_026647295.1 Planctomycetota bacterium
TCTGTCACGCGCCGCACAACGCGACGGGGCAGACGCCGCTGTGGAACCGGCATCAACCGCCGACGCACTACCGGATTTATGAGAGCAGCACCGTGGGCGCCCACTCGATCCCTGACACGCCGGCCTTCGCCCGCACCCCGGCGGGCCAGATCCGCCTGGTGTTCCGGGCCCGGCTCGCCCCCGGCGACGACTTCTTCGAGGGCCCGGAACGCGCCGGCTTCAAGGTGGCCTTCAACGGGACCTACCTGCTGCCCGGCAACACCCACATCGGATTCGGCGGCGGCGTGATCGACCTGCGCACGATCGTGGGGGCCGAGAACCAGCTCACCCTGAACTCCTTCGACCCCGCGACCGCGCTCACGCCGGCCGGACCCGGGGAGGACCCGCGGCGCTGGTTCGACGGCACGTTCAACTTCCACGTCCACAGCAGCCACGCCTGTCCGGGCGACCTGGTCACCGAGAACGCCGACGCGGACTGGCACGACCCGAGCGACCCCAACGCCCAGAACGCGACGGCGCTCACGCCGCTGGAGAGCCCCACGGGCCTGCCGCCGGACAACGTCGGCTACTACCGCCGGCTTAACGAACTGGTCGTGCCCTACCGCGACGTGGCCGCCCTGCTGATCCTGGACCCCGACGCCCAGGGCACCCCGCGTCCGATCCGCTGGTCGCTGTTCCCCGTGCCCGGCCTCGGCCAGCACGAGGGCACCGGCACGCCGACCAACCCGCCCTTCTCCTCGCTTGCGACCAGCCCGGGCGGCCGGGTCTCCTACGACGTCGGGCAGGAGCCGGGCGCGTGGCACGCGACCCCGCTCGCGGCCGCGACGATCCTGGCGAGCCCCGGCCTTTGGTGCATGCGCTGGGAGAGCGTCGACAGGGGCAACTTCGTCGGCCTGCGCTTCAGCCGCGACGTGGGCACCACCCCGCGAGACCCCGAGGTCGAGGGGCGCCTGTTCTGTGACGCCGACCGCGACGGCGAACTCGACCCCGAGGGCGACGCGCCCTACCCGGGGCCCGTCTCCCTCACGCTCCAGCGCGTGGAGTGCGCCGGCGGGCAGGCGATCGGGGATCCGATCGCCATCCAGACGGACGCCTCCGGCGCCTGGGGGCCGATCTCCGTCGCGCCCGGCTGCTACGACCTGGCGCCGGTCGGGAACCTCGACTTCACACCGACCGGCGGGGTCACCTTCCCGGTGCGCGTGGAGGTCTCCGGCGAGGAGTGCGAACCGACGTCGGTGGACATCGGCTTTGACTGCACCCGCAGCATCTGCGGCTTCGTGTACTGCGAGGACACCGGCGACTGCGTGTTCGGGGAGGGCGACCGGCCCCTGCCCGCCGGCTCCAACGCGACGGTGATCGTGCAGCGCGTGGACGCGCAGGGCCAGCCGATCGGCGACCCGATCCTGATCCCGCTCGAGGACGGCGTGGCGCGCTGGTGCGCCGACGGGCTCGAACTCGGCACGTACGAGGTGATCGTGGACGCCCCGGGCCTTGGCCCGGCCGCGACCTGCGAGCCGGTGTGCGAGCGCGTACTCACCGCGGAGTCGGGCGAGCAGGACCCCTGCAACTTCGGCTTCGACTGCGAGTGCGAGGTCAGCGGCTACGTCTACTGCGACGACAACCGCAACGGGGAGCGCGACGAGGGCGACCGGCCGGTGGCCGGGCTCACCGTCGAGGTGCGGCCGGCGGGGCAGCCCGCGGCGCCGCCGCTGGTCGACACGACCGACGCCGACGGCTTCTACTCCATCGTGCTGACCCAGGGCGACTGGGTCGTCACGCTGCCCTTCCCGCAGCCGCCGCTCACCGACGGCACCGTGCTCGTGTCCGCCGCGAGCGTGGAGTTCGCCTGCGAGGGTTCGTCCGTCGGCCCCATCGACTTCCGCCTCGAGTGCCTCTCGCGCCTCGCGGGCCGCGTCTGGTGCGACGTCCCCTGCGACGGCGAGTTCGACCCCGAAGTGGACGTCCCGGTGGTCGGCCTCACGATCGAACTGCGCAAGGACGACCAGGTCGTGGCGACCACCACGACGGGCGCCGGCGGGCTCTACGAGTTCACCGGGCTGCTGCCCGGCACCTACACGGTGAGCATCCCCGGGGGCCAGCCCGAGGTGGCCGGCAAGGCCGGGCCCGAGCCCACGCAGTACATCGTCACGCTGCCGCTGGCGCGGGAGTGCGAGGAGGGCGAGGACTGCCCGCTGGAGTACAGCAGCGAGGTGACCGGGCTCGACTTCTACTACTGCCAGTCGCGCATCAGCGGCCGGGTGTGGTGCGAGGATCCCTGCGACGGGATCTTCCAGGGCGACACCGACACGCCGCTCGGGGGCATCACGGTGGTGCTCGAGACGCTCCTGGGCGACCCTGTGGCCCAGACGCAGACCGCCGTCGACGGCACCTACGCCTTCGAGCCCGTGGCCCCCGGTTCCTACCGCGTGCGCACGCTGCCCTCGGCGCTCACGGCCGACAAGGTCGGGCCGTTGCCCGCGAACTACGAGTTGACCGTGCCGGCCGAGGGCGAACTCTCCACGGCCTACACGAACATCGACTTCGTGTACTGCTTCCACAGCCTGGGCGGGCGCGTGTTCTGCGAGCGCCAGATCTGTGACGGCGTGTGGGACGGGGCGCGGGACCAGCCGCTGCCCGGGCTCACGATCGAACTCGTGCGCGACGGCCAGGTGGTGGCCACTACCCAGACCGCGGCGGACGGCACCTACGGGTTCAGCCCCCTCGGCGACGGCACCTACACGGTGCGCATCGCCGCGGCGGACGCGGTCCAGGCCGGAAAGTTCGGCCCGTTCCCGCCCTCGCACACCGTGGCGTTGCCCGCCCCCGGCGAGGTGACCAGCAAGTTCACCAACCTGGACTTCAGCTACTGCCCGGCGGCCCAGATCTACGGCAAGGTCTGGATCGACGACTGCGACGGCGTGCTCGAGCCCGAGGAACTCGAGAGTGGCCTGGCCGGCTTCCCGGTGACCTTGAGCCAGGGCGGCCAGGTGATCGCCCAGACGGTGACCGACTTCTTCGGCAACTACGTCTTCGACGGCCTGGACGCGGGCCTGTACACGGTGTCGGTCAATGGCCAGGACTTCGCGGACCTGGACTTGAGCCCGAGCACCGCGCTCGCCGTGCCGGTGAACCTCAACGTCGGCGACGCGGCGCAGGTGAACTTCGGGGCCTGCCGCCTCGGCCGCATCTTCGGCTACGTCTTCGAGGACCCGCTCGGGAACTGCGACGGCGTGTTCGGCGAGGGTGACACCCCGCTCGAGGGCGTGCGCGTCACGCTGACCGGGACGCCGCTGGGCGCGGTCGAACTCGAGACCTTCACCGACGGGAGCGGCTTCTACGAGTTCACGGGCCTGGAGGCCGGCGACTACACCGTCACCGTCCACACGCCCACCCCCAACGTGCGCAACCTGACGCTCGCCACGGCCGGCGTCGTCGAGGTCGTGCTGCCCGCGGGCGGCGAGCGCCGGGTGGACTTCGGCTACTGCACCCAGCAGGTCTGCGGCAAGGTCTGGCGCGAACCGTCCGAGAACTGCGACGGCGCCTTCGACCCCAACGGGGACACCCCCCTGGCCGGCATCTGGGTGGAGATCCTCGGGGTGGCCGGCGCGGCCACGGGCTTCGTGTCCGAGACCCAGACCAACGCGCTGGGCGAGTACTGCTTCACCGAGATCCCGACCGGGTCGTACGAGATCCGGGTGAGCGGGCGCGTCGAGAACGAGCCCCTGCTCGTGGACCTGGAGCCCCGCGAGCCGACCCTGCGCACGCCGGCGGTGCAGGTCGGCCAGGTGGTCCCGGACCAGGACTTCGTGTACTGCGAGCCCTGCGTGCAGAAGCTGTGCGTGCGGGTGTTCAGCGAGCCGAAGGACCTGTGCGACGGGACCTTCGACGGGCGCATCGACAGCGCGCTGCCCTGGATCCGCATCGTCGTCACCTCGGTGGACGACCCCGACCAGGCCCCGACCCTCGGGACGACGGCGGAGGACGGCACGGTGTGCTTCTTCGACCTCGTGCCCGGCCGCTACAAGGTCTGCATCGACCCCTGCCAGGTGATCCCGGGCTGCGAGTTCGAGCGGCGCTGCGAGTGGGTGACGCTCGAGCCCTGCGAGGACCTCGAGGTGCTCTTCCCCTGCTGCGAGCGCTGCAAGCCGATCCCCTGCTGCGAGGGGCCGTTGCACGAGGTCGTGGTCCAGACGGTGTTCTGGATCGGCGACCAGCGTGACCCGGCCATCGACCTCAAGGCCTGCCTGTACGCGGACTGCGACGGCGGCGAGGTCGTGGACATGGCGAGCGTGAGCTTCCAGGGCGACTTCCCCGGCAAGGTCGCGGGCCCGGGCGGCGTGCTGACCGTGCTCGACGCGAAGACCGGCGACCAGAAGTACCGCGAGCGTCTCTCGGCCGGGAGCGGTTTCACGGCCTCGGCCGTGGCCGCCGGCGGCCGTTTGTATTTTACGAGCGAGGTGGGCGACGTG
>JAPKHB010000306.1 GCA_026647295.1 Planctomycetota bacterium
GTTCGCAAGAGGGATGCTTGTTGAGGGCTTGTTGAAGTCTTTGGATAACTTCCTGTACCTCGCCTTCCCACAAGGCGAGGCCAACCCGGAGGCGGTGGCGGCGGTGTTCGTCGAGCCGGTCGCGGGCAACATGGGCCTCGTCGAGCCGCGCGAGGGCTTCCTCCCGGGGCTGCGGGACCTTTGCGACGCCCACGGCGCGCTCCTCGTGTTCGACGAGGTGATGACCGGCTTTCGGGTCCACCTCGGCGGGGCGCAGGCGCGCTACGGCGTGCGCCCCGACCTCACCTGCCTGGGCAAGGTGATCGGCGGCGGCCTGCCGGCGGCGGCGTACGGGGGCCGCGCCGACCTGCTGGCCCGGGTGGCGCCGGAGGGGCCGGTCTACCAGGCGGGGACGCTGGCCGGGAACCCGCTGGCGATGACCGCCGGCAACGAGACGCTGCGCGTGCTGGAGCGGCCGGGGACCTTCGCGCGCCTCGAGGCGCGGGCGGAGGCGCTGCGCCGGGGCCTCGAGGCGGGCGCCCGCGCCCGCGGGGTCGACTTGGTCGCGCCCGGGGTGGGGGCGATGCTGGGGGTGTGGTTCGCGTCGCGGGCGCCGCGCGACCTGGCCGAGGCCCGGGCCACCGACACGGCCCGCTTCCGGCGCTACCACGCGGCGATGCTGGCGGCGGGCGTGCACCTGCCGCCGAGCCCCTTCGAGGCCTGGTTCCTCTCGCTCGCGCACGACGACGGCGTGATCGACGCCGTGCTGCGCGCCCACGACCGCGCGCTCGCCCACGCCTGACCCCCGGTGTCCGTCCAGCCGCTTCGACCGCGCGCGGCGCGCCCGGCGCGGGAGCCCTCCCTTCGATCGCGGGATCCGGCGACCGCCGTGCGCCGCACGTCCGTACCTCCTACCGGTGAACGCTCACGATCCCCGCCAGGGTCTTGCGCCGGGCGGCGTCCGGGGGCACCGTAAGGCCCACGAGGGCTGAACGGAGGTCCCATGTCGAAGGTCTACAAGAAGATCGAAGTGGTCGGCACCTCGGCGGAGAGCATCTCCGACGCGGTGGACGCGGCCGTGCGCAAGGCGGCCGAGTCGCTCCACGGGCTGTGCTGGTTCGAGGTCGCCGAGATCCGCGGCCGGGTCGAGGAGGGCGTGATCACCGAGTACCAGGCCGCCGTCCGGATCGGCTTCCGCCTCGATTGACCCTACGGAGCCAGGCTCCGGTGCATCATTCGAGGGCGTTCGCCGGACCGGACGCCCGCCCCGGTGCGCCCCGCGCTCCCGCGCGCCACCGGCGGTCACCGCTCGGGGCCTGACGGCGCCCGTTCGGCCTCGGCGGCGAACTCCTCCTCGCCGGTGAGCGCGCGCACGCGCGCGAGCCAGGGCTCCGCGAATCGGCCCCAGCCGGCCCGCTCGGCCTCCGCGCGCGCCCGGCGGGCGGGGTCCGGATGCGCGAGGTCCGCCACGGT
The DNA here is from genome assembly GCA_026647295.1 of Planctomycetota bacterium. Lineage (GTDB taxonomy): Bacteria > Planctomycetota > PLA2 > PLA2 > JAEUHO01 > JAPKHB01. The sequence goes on from JAPKHB010000306.1 coordinate 1,453, forward strand.
CGCGACCAGCCGGCGCTCCTGCTCCGGGGAGAGCAACTCGACCCGCGCCACGAAGGTGCGCACCAGGTCCCAGGCGGGGCCCGCCTCGGGGGCCGGTGCACCCAGCGTGAGGGGAAGCTCCCGGTCGACGAAGGCGCGCGGGAGCAGGTACAGCGCGCGAATGCCTTCGCCGGCGAACCAGCCCGCCTGCCAGGTGTTCACCATGGCGCGGGCTTCGCGTTCGTACAGGCCGTCCTCCTCCAGGGCGGCGGCGACGCGGCCGGCGAGGTCGCGTGTGGCCTGTGCCACGGGCCGCAGCGGGATCTCCAACGCGAGCGTCGTGTCCGCGGGGACGTGCGCGAGGTGCGCATGCCCCGCCCGCCCGTCGCGAACGACGACGACGAAGAGGTGGCGCAGCGGCCCGGCCGACGCCCGCGGGGCCAGTCCCAGGCGCAGCGTGGCCCGGTCGTCGGCCACGCGTTCGGACCGCAGGCGCAGCCCGAGCGGCAGGTCGAATGCGCCCAGGCCCCGGTAGAAGAGGAACCGTTCGTGCTCCTCGACGATGCGGTCCTCCTGCCACCGGCAGATCCGCAGGAGGTTGGCGTCCACCTCGCGGGCGAAGCGCCACGGGTCGTCCGCCGCGACCGGCGGGACGGGCGCCGCCGCGCCCGGTGCGAGCACTTCCAGGTCGTTGCGCCGACCCCAGGTGATGCAGCCGTCGCGGTGGCGGTCGGTCATCGGTGGTGCGGGGGCGGCCTCGCGGCCATGGACCTGGAATCCGCTCCGGTTCACCCGCGACGCGGACGGGTACCAATGCGTGACGGTTCCCCGCGGGAAGTCCACGTGCACGCGCAGGCGCTGGGCGACGGGCGTGTAGACGTAGAGCACCGGCGTCTCCATCTTCGGCGAGACGCCCGTGAGTCCCCGGCGGTCTCGCAGGTCGTGGACGAAGTCCGGCAGGTCCCGCTCCTCGTGCGAGAGACCCTCCAGGACGACCCCGTCGCTGCCGCTCACCGCCGTGAACGTGCCCCACTCGTGGACCGTGGGCGTTCGGCCATCCCAGCCCCGGGGGCCGGACGGCCGTTCGCCGGCCGGCGCTGGCGGGGCCGCGAGGAGCGCGGCGAGCGCGGCGAGTGCAGCGCCGCGCGCGACGAGACGGCGAAGGGACGCGGGGCCTACCATCGGATCTCCTCCCACCAGGCATCCAACGCCTCGGGGTCCAGGGCCAGGGTGCGCTCGCGCAGGCGCCCGGTGGACGCCGCGGCGCCCGGGCCGCCGGGGGCCTCCGGGGGCGGCACCAGGTCGGCCAGTCGGTCGTAGACGGCGGCCCGACGCTCGCCGGCGACGCGCGCCAGCAGGTGCCAGAGCGTGAGGGCGTCGTCGGCCTGGCTGCGCGCGAGCACCTCCGCGAGGGCGGGGTCGTCCGGGACGAGGTCCACCCGCGCCAGGGCCTCCACGTAGGCGTGCGGGGCCCCCGTGCGGTGGGGCGTGCCGGGGCCCGAGGCCCGCCGCATCGCGCAGCGCGCGCCGGCCGGCACGCGGCTCTCCCGCCCGTCCCGCTCCAGCGCCACCCATCCGCTGGTCACCTCCAGCCAGCCGTCTCCGTGCTCGTCCACGGTGAGTTCGTAGGCGCAGCCCAGGTCCACCGCGAGCGCGGCGGGCGTCTCGACCAGGAAGAGGCGGGGCGGCGCCAGCACCCAGGCCTCGACGCGCCCCCGCTCGAGCCGCAGCCGGTGTTCGTCCGGTCCGCTGCGCAGGAGCCGAAGCGCGGTGTCCGGATGCACCTCGAGGCGGCCCACGTCCGCGACCTCCAGGCGGACGCGGCTGCGTCCGTCGGTGCGCAGCCACTCGCCCACGGCGAGCAGGCCCGGCGCGGGTGCCTCGAGGTGCGGGCCCTGGCGCTGGTAGGCCCACGCGACGCCGGGGCCCTGTGCGGCGGGCGGCGCGAGGATGCGCCGCGCCAGGTGGGCCGAGCCCAGGCCGACGCCCAGGAGCAGCAGCGCGGCCGCGCACCAGCGCAGAAGCCGGCGCCGTGGCTCGGCCCGCGGCGCGCCGGCGGCCCGGGCCGGAAGTTCCGGCAGCCGACCCCGGTAGCGCAAGGGGGCCAGGCGCGCCTGGAGGCGCGCGACCTGCTCGCCGTCGTCGTCGCCCGGTGCGCATCCGGTGGGGGGGTGCTTCATGGTCCTTCCTTCCGGCCCAACGTCGCCCGGAGCCGCTTGAGGCCCCGGTGCAGGTTGACGCGCACGGAGCCTGGCGTGAGCCCGGTTCGCTCGGCGATCTGGGCGCCGTCCAAGCCCTCCACCAGACGCAGGAGCAGGGTCTCGCGGTAACGCCGCGGCAGGGCGCGGATGGCCGCAAGCGCCTCCAGGGCCTCGGCGCGCGGCGGGGCCTCGACGGCGAGTTCGGGCAGCGGCGCCGGCCGGCGCCGGCGGCGGTACCAGTCGGTCGCCCGGTTGCGGGCGATGCGACACAGCCAGGGTCCGAAGGCGCCCGGGTCCCGAAGCCGGGGGATCTCGAGCCAAGCCTTGAGGAACACGTCCTGGACCAGATCCTCGGCTTCGCCCGGGGGCACGCGGGCAAGCAGCAGGCCGTGAACGACCGGGCCGTACACGGCGTGCAGGCGCTCAAAGCCCCTGGGATCGCCGGCCCGGGCTGCCCGGACCCAGCGTTGTTGTTCGGCGGGGGTGGGGTCCGCGGGCAGCGCGAAACCCTCTCCGGCCACGACGGCCGCGTCGACGACGCCTGGTGACGGGGGTGCCATCCCTCCTCGGACGCGCCCCGGCCCCTTGGCGTTAGCGTAACCGCCAAACCCCCGGCCCCCGGCCACCATGCATCGGCGCCCGGGGGCGCGGGGGGGTGCAGGGGGGGTGTGCGCAGCACCCCCCCTGCCAAGCGTCGGCGCGCGAATGCGCGCCGACCTTGTAGAGTCCGCGCGGCAGCGCGGAGCAAGCCGCAGATGGCCTGGCGCGTGGAACGAGGGCGACCCATCGGCCCTGCACGCCCCTTGCGCCGGGGACCTCAAGCCGCC
>JAPKHB010000307.1 GCA_026647295.1 Planctomycetota bacterium
TCTCGAACTTTTCCCTCACCAGCCAGCGGATTGACATCCCCCTCGCCTCGCTCCTCCCCCCAAGCGGAGTCGTCGAAGACGCGGTCGTAGCGGTAGAAGACCTCCAGGCACATGGCCAGGACGGCCGTCGAGTACACGCGGCCGCCGTCCGGACCCCAGGGGCCGATCGGGTCCCAGGAGCCCTTGTAGAGGCAGAAGTCGGTGTCCTTGCGCTGCGACTCGACCACGGCCTTCTCGAGGCCCTTCTTCCAGTCGTCCCAGTGCTTGCCGCCCACCTGGAACATCGCCAGCGTCGCGTAGTACCAGTAGTACATGTCGATGCTGCCGTCGTCCTTGTTCCAGGTCGGGACGAGCTTCTGGCACAGGTCGGCGCCGAGCTTGATGATCTTGCTCTTGCGCGGGTCTTCGCCCATGAAGATGCGGGCCAGCATGCCCACCGCCGTCATGGACTCGGACTTCTCGGCCGGGAAGCGGTCCACCAGCTCGGTGGGCCGCGCCGGACCGGTGCCGCGCTGCACGTAGCCGACCCGCCCGTAGTCCTCGTCGGTGACCTTGTCGAGCCACGCCCGGATGCCCTCGAACGCCGAGTCGTCCACCGTCAGCGGGGCCGGCTTGTTCTTCTCGGTGGCGTCCTTGTTGATGAGCTGGGCGCTCTTGAGGGCCATCATCATCCAGCCGGTCACGGACGTGTCGTTGTCGCCGGGCTTGATGCCGTAGCGCCAGGCGTAGTACGGGTTGCGGGTGAGCGCGATGAAGTCCAGGCAGCGCTGCGCGGAGCCCTTGAAGATCGGGCTCCCCGTCATGCCGTAGGCCTCGACCATCGCCAGCGCGGCGGTGGCGTGGTTGTAGATGTACTGCTGGGTGGAGCGCGGCCCGAAGCAGCCCTCGGGATCCTGGATGTTCTTGAGGTAGCCCAGCCCGCGCGACACCACCTTGGCGAAGGGGTGCTTGCCGCGGTTGGTGTAGCCCGCCCCGAGGAACGCGCACAGCGCGAGCCCGGACACGCCGGGGTCGTACAGCGCCTTGCCCAGGCCGTCGGGCATCTTCGAGGGGTCGCTCACCTGCTGGCCGTCGCACCAGCGGTTGAAGCCCGCCGCCTCCCAGCCGCCGTTGGGCGACTGGTGCGCGGCCAGCCAGCGCAGCGCGTCGTCGACGGCGTCGTCGAACTTCTTGCGCCCGCCGCCGCCCGTGCCCGTGTCCTTCCCGCCCCCCCGGCCCTTGAAGGCCCCGCCGGCGCCGCCGCCCAGGCCGATCGTCCCGTTGGTCGAGGGGCCCTCGAAGGGGGCGTCGGAGGTGCCCTCGCCCTGGCCGAAGGACTCGTTGAAGGGCAGGTCGTTGTCGGTCTCGACGTGGTCCGAGATCTCCTCGTCCTTGACGACGGGCTCCTCGGCCACGATCTCCTGCTCCTGGACCTCCTTGGTCTCCTCCTCGACCTCGGGGACCTCCTCCTCGACCACGTCGGTGTTCTGGGACACCACCATGGCCTTGTTGCGTTGGCCGCCGTCGCCGCCCATGTCGATCATGTTCAGGATGAAGAACAGGAGCACGTGGATCGCGATGGAGATCATCCACCAGGGGGCCTGCCGGAGGGCGAGGTAGAGTTGCTCGTTGAAGTCGCCCTGCTGGGCGAAGGCGTAGTCGTGCTCTTGGCGCTGCTGGCGTGCCATGGATGGAGGCCTCTCGGGGGGTCGGATGTGGCTGGGAAAGGCGCGGCCCGCCACGGGGCGGCCGCATTGTAGGGGGGGGTCCCTGGGAGGTCCAACGGAGCCGGACGAAGGTGGTTCGGTCCACCCGTCGGCCGGGGCTTGCGCCCCCGAAGGCCCGCCCCTAGCCTCCCGGCGAGGGCCGGGATGGATCGCGAACCCCAGTTCTGGATCGCCCAGGGGCAGCACGTGCAGGGCCCTTTCCCCCTTTCGCGCGTGCGGGGCTGGATCGCCGCCGGGCGGGCGCGTCCCGAGATGCTCTACTCCCGGGACGGCGGCCCCTGGCGCCCGGGCCCCGAGCACCCCGAGTTGTTCCCGGCTCCCGCCGCAGCCGTACCCCCCGTGGCCCGCCCGGTCGCGCCGGCGGCCCGCCCCGCGGCCGCTCCGGTGGCCCCGGTGGTCCCGGTGGTCCCGGTGGCGCCCGTGGCGCCCGTGGCCCCGGTAGCCCCGGTGGTTCCCGTCGCGCCGGTGGCTCCGGTCGCCGTTCCCGTGGCGCGGGCCGCCGCGGCCGCGCCGGGCCGCCCCGGCCGCCGGGCGGGCGCGGGCCGGACCGGGCGCCGCCCGCCCCTGCGGGCCCCAGGGGCCGTCGTGGCCGTGCAGGTCCTGGACCTCATCGTGGGTGGCCTCCAGATCATCGGGGGCGTGTACCTGCTGAACGAAGCCAGCACGCTGAAGACCCGTGGGCAGTTGCTCCACCTCCTGGGCGGGGAGGACTCCGCTGCCTTGGAGCTTGCGAGCATCCTGGCGCTCCTTGGCTGGATCAGCATTTGCGTCGGAGGCGGGCTGATTGGACTGGGGATCTGGCTCGGGCGGGGCAGCGCCACGGCGCGTGTCGTGCAGTTCGTGTTCGCCGCCCTCGCGATGCTCTCGGGGCTGGGGCAGTTCGCGAAGGGCGCGGCCGGCCTCCCGACGGCCTTCAGGCTTGCGCTGCACGCGCTCATCGTGGGCCTGCTGCTCGGCCCGCGCGCGAGCGACTTCTTCGCCGGCCGCCCACCCCGGGAGGCCCGCCGGCCCGGGCGGCGGCGCTAGCCCGCCCCCGGGCGGGCCCGCAGCCCTTCGGACAGGGCCAGGAGCAGGGCCGCCGTCTGCGCGGCGCCGCTGGCGTAGAACGAGGCCGGGACGAGGCCCTCGACCAGGCGCAGATCCTCCACGCTGGTTCGCAGCAGGGCCTCGAACCAGGGCCCTCCGCGCCCGGTGCGCCCCACGATCCAGGCGGCCATCCACCAACTCTTGGCGTCGGAGCCCTGGCCGCTCCAGGTCGGCGGCTGGGCCAACAGCGCGTCGGCCAGCCGGGCCGGGAAGTCGTCCAGGCCCACGCGCACCTGCAGGAGGGTGCGGGCGATCGCCTCGGCCAGGTTCCAGTCGCTGGTCCGCAGGCGCCCTTCGAAGGTGAGCGCCTCGTTGGCCTGGCGCCGGTCCAGGAGTTGGCGGAACGGCCGGCCGAACGCCGCCTCCTTGCGCCGGTCGAGCACTCGGTCCACCGCCAGCAGGGCCACCGCGCGGGTCCAGCCGCTGCGAATGCCCCCTTGCGCCATGCGCGCCAGGGCCGGCCCGGCCCGCGCCAGCAGCGCGTCGGCCACCGCATCGCCGCGGGTGGCCGCCGCATGGATGGCGGCCGCCGTGGCCTCGACCTGGCTCCAGGCGTCCTTGGGGTGCCGCTCGCCGATCGGGCCCGTGCTCGCCTGGCGCGCGGTGAGGAACGCAAGCGCCCGGTCCAGGCCCGCGCCCAGGCCCGGCACCATGGGCCCGAGCCCTAACGCCTCGGCCTCGGCCAGCGCGGCGGCGGCCAGCGCCGTGTGGGCCACGCGCTCGACCTCGAACTGCACGGCCCAGTCCGGCCCCGCCTCGACGGCCCCGTCGGCGCGCTGGTGGGCCAGGAGGCCGCGGGCCAGCGTGGCGATCAGCGCACGCGCCTGGCGGGCCGAAGCGGGGCCGAAGGCCCCGGGGCCGACGGGCGCGTCCAACCCGGGGGCGCGGGCGCGCAGGGCGGCGGCGACCGCCACGAGGCCCAGGAGCAGCGCCCCCGCCAGGAGGCCACGGGAGCGGGCCGGCGCGCTCACCGCAGCCGGACGCCCTGCAGCAGCGGGTCGCGGTCCAGGCGCGCGAGCAGGGCCTGGGCGTCGTCGAGCAGCTCGTCCGCCAGCGCGTCGGGCCAGATCCGGCTCCCCCCGCGCGTGATCAGGTCGATCAGGAGCGTCGCCTCCAGGCGGCGCTGGCGGGCCACGCGCACGAGTTGCACGATGTTGTCGTAGACCTCGGCGTAGGTGCGGGCCCGGGCGGGGCGCACCTCGAGCACGGCCAGCACCGTCGGACCGGCGGGATCGGCGAACACGATGGCGTCCCCGGGGCGCCGGGCGGGGTCGAAGAGCCACGGGCCCACCTCGGGGTGCCCGAAGCGCTCGGCGAACGCCTGGTTCTCGCGCCACAACTCCTGGCCCGGCTGGTCCAGGCCAAAGCGCCGGGCGAGCTCCGCGGGCGTCGCGCCGCCCGCGCGGAAGGCCGCCGCCAGGGCCTCCGCGGCCCCGCGCGCCTCCTGTTCGGCCTCCAGGAACGAGCGCCCCTCGCGTTCGTACCGCTGGAGGGGGAAGAGGAAGCTCGCAAAGCGCACCCCCGCCCGCTGGTCGAAGGCCTCGCGCCGCTCGTGGTAGAGCCGGCGCACCTCCGCGGGCGTCACTTTATGTGATCTTCGCTCTTTTAGTCCCAAGTTACGAGAGACTGAAACTCACCGCATTGGTAAGGAATCCCAAGT
>JAPKHB010000308.1 GCA_026647295.1 Planctomycetota bacterium
GCGGCCTCGCTGAACCGGTCGAGATGGGGAATGCAGTACAAAATCCAGCGCGGGTTCTTCTCTCCCTCATCCAGTATCAGGCGGATACCTGCGCGGGCACGCGCACCGTCGTCCCGGGGGTCGCCCCGAGCAACTTCTCGTCCAGGCCCGGGGCGGAAAGGCCGGCCAGCACCTCGCGTCCGGGCTTGTAGAAGGCGTCCTCGCCCCGGGCGACCACGCTCTCGCCGACGTGGGCCTCCCAGTCGAGCACCCCCAGGTCCTCGCGCTCCAGCGCCGCGTCCGGCACGGCCTCGAGCCGGCCGCCCAGCCGGCGCATCTGCGTGAGCAGGTCCTCGACCTCCGCGTCGGTGGCGACGACCCGGGGCACCTCCACCTCGAGGCCCTTCCAGGCGGGCGTCTCGAACTCGGGGCGCGTGAGGAGCTCGAACTCAAAGCGCAGCGGCTGGCCCGGCGCCACGGCCACGGCCTCGAGCGGCACCTCCGGGGGCGCCAGCGGCTCGATCTTCTGGCTCTCGAAGAGCTCCTTCAAGGCCGCCTTGAGCAGGTCCTCCTTCACCTCGTCGCCCAGGTGGGGGCCGAAGCGCTTTTCGAGGAGCTTGCGCGGGGCCCGGCCCTGGCGGAAGCCCTTGAGCGGGACCTTCTCGTTGATCTCGTGGTAGCGCTCGTCGAAGGCCTGGTCGACGCGCGGGGCGGGGATGGTCACCGCCACCTTCTTGCGGCAGGGGCCCAGGGCCTCAACCTCGAACTCCATGGGTGCGCTCCTCGTGGGGGCGGGGACGGGCGCCGGACGGAACCTCGGCGCCGAAGGGGACCTACGGTAGCCGCCCCCTCGCACCGGCGTTACTCGTTACCCCAGCGCACCCGGCGCCGCAGCCACCTTCGTGGCGGGGCCGGTGCGTCGCGGGTCTACGGAAGACCGCTGTGTCTGGCGCCGGCGGTCTTCTCGGGCGCCGGGGGCTCCCGGGTCCCTCGGCCGCCTTGGGCCCTGCGGGGAAGTGGAACGACGACGTGCAGCGCCATGGACCCGGCCCGACCCCCGGGCGGACGGCACTTCGTCCCGGGCGCGTGCCTCGGGCCGCGCGGGGCCATGCTGTTCGGGTTTCGTAAGGTGCCGCGCCGCTCCCTCGGCGTCGGGCCCTGGCCGCCCGGCCCGCCCCTCCTTGCCTTCCGCCGAGTCCTGACGACACCTGCTATAGTCGGCCGCCGAGCGGGCGGCCTGCGCTGCCGCCTGTCTGGAGATCGAAGAACGAACCCAAGGCAAGCACCGAGTTGGCGGACGGCCCGAGCTACTACGCGAACGGTATCCGCATCCGCACGACCCCGTGGGACCTCACGCTGCACTTCACGTTGGAGACCCCGCTGGGGGCGTCCGGAGAGGCATTCTCGCGGGCCCACCAGTGCAACGTTTCGCTAAGCATTCCGATCGCGAAGATCCTGACGCGCCTGCTGCACGAGCAGGTTGCGGCCTACGAGCAGGGCATCGGGGGGGAGGTGCCGGTGCCCAAGCCCCGGGCACCCGACGGGGCCCAATGAGCGAGACCTACGACTTCACCTGCGATCTCCCCCGGACCGTTACGGCGGCCACGAGCGTCATCACACTGTCCTCGGCGTCGGGAGCCCTGGGCCTTGGCGGTCTGCCCGTGGACCCCCGCGACACCGGAGAGTACGGGGCGACGTCCGCCAGCGATGCGGATCTCGGCTGGGCCCAGGTTCAGATGGGCTGGCTGTCGATGATGGCTCATGCGAGGCTGTTGCTGGGCGGGTAGAGATGTTCCGGGACGGCGATGTCTACGAGTGGGTCGACAGCCCGGCGGCGCCGCACATGTACGTCGTCGTTTCGGTCCCCGAGGTCCACGAAGGATGCTCAACGTCCATGGGGGCGCTCATCTCCTCTCGACAGTTCGAGCGCGATCAGCACAAGCCGACCTGCGTCAAGCTCGAGCCCGGGGAGATCGACGCGATCGTTCGCCCCTCCCTGGTCTACTGCGAGCAGGTCACATCCGTCCCGGTGACGCTCCTTGGGAAGTACCCCAGGCGCCTGGGGACCCTGTCGCGCCGCATGTTCGAGATCATCGGGAAGATCGGGCACGCCATGGGGGCCACGTGCTGGCGGGATCCGCACGAGATGCCAGAGCTCTGACCCGCGCCCCCAGGGCCCCGGTCCCGGGCACGGGCGCAGCCCGTCGATGCCGTTGGGGGGTTGGTCCTCCTGATGGCGTGCGCGGGGGGGACCTTGAGCCGGGAGCCCGCCCGAACAGCCGGGATGCCTGGCGCCCCAGGCACACGCCGGACGCAACGAGGCGAGGGGCGCGCGGCGTCGCCGACGCCGCGGACCAAACCTGCCCTGCGCATGGGCCCGCGATGGCCCGCTGCAAGGACCCGAGCGCACGGCGCGCTCGCTCCGGACTCCCGGAGCCCGGCGACGGGGCCCCCTTGATCGTCCCGGGGCCCCGGGCCCGGCGCGCGGGGGCGGCCCGAATCGTCCGCCGGCGCCCGCGGCGGGAATGTTGGTTGCCCGGGCCTCGGCCTGGCGTAGCATCAATGGGGCAGGACGCCCTGGGAGATGCGCCGGTTCAACGAGCCGGTGTGTGAGACCCAATGGCCGCCGCGTCCCCCCGGCCCCGGCGTGTGAGCGCCCGCGCAGGCCGGAGGCGGACGGCAGCCTCGCCCCGACGCGTCGTCAGGCCACCCCCTCGTCAGGCCCAGGGGCGTCCGGCCCGGGCCGCCCCCCGCTGGCGGGGGTCCGGTCCGTCGCCCGTGGCCGATCCGGCATCCCTTACTTCTCCTCTGCTCCCTGCCTTGCCCCGGTCCGGGCCCGCCCCCTCGGCGACGCCCCGGGCCCCGCCTCCTTCCCTCCTGCGGCCCGCCCGCCGGGCCGCTCCCCCCCGCGAGGATCCACGATGACCACCGGCAGTCGGCGGCGCCGCAGGCGCCGCGGCGGACGGGGCCGCACCCGCGCCCCGCAGCACCACCACGCGAGCAGTCCCCCCCCGGTCGAGTCGACGGGACGCCTGGCCGCGTACGACGAGTCGGGCCTGCCCTTTGGCGGCTGGCCCGAGCCGCCCAACCCGCCGGCGCCCGACCCGTCCCGCCCCTTTGAGCGGCCCACCGTCTCGGCGCTGTACCAGGCCGGCGTGCTGGACCTTACCCGCGAGGGCCACGGCTTCCTGCGCCAGCCGGCGAGCCACTACGCGCCCCAGGACAGCGACCCCTACGTCTCGCCGGCCCTGGTGCGCCAGTACGGGCTGCGCGACGGGGCGATCGTGATCGGCGAACTGGGCGAGCCCAAGCGCCCGGGCCAGAACCCGCCGCTGCTGCGCCCCACCTCGATCTGCGGCCAGCCACCCCACCTCTACCACCGCCTGCCCACCTGGGACGACCTCACGGTCATCGACCCAGAGAAGCGCATCGAACTCGCCCGCTCGGGCAACGACGTCACCCTGCGCACGATCGACATGCTGGCCCCCATCGGCTTCGGCCAGCGCGCGCTGCTGGTCTCGCCCCCCCGGGCCGGCAAGACGGTGATCCTCCAGAAGATCGCCCGCGCGGTCGAGGAGCTCTACCCGGAGGTCTACCTGATGGTCCTCCTGGTGGACGAGCGCCCCGAGGAGGCGACGGCCATGCAGCGGGCCACCCACGGCGAGGTCGCGGTCTCCACCAACGACCGCGAGCCCAAGAACCACGTCTACGTGACCGAGATGGCGCTCAAGAAGTGCAAGCGCCTGGTCGAGGCCGGCTACGACGTGGTCGTCCTGATGGACTCGCTCACGCGCCTCGGGAGGGCCTACAACCTGCTCCAGCGAAGCGGCGGCCGGACCATGTCCGGCGGCATCGACTCCCGCACGCTCGAGCGGCCCAAGGCGTTCTTCGGCGCCGCCCGCAAGATCGAGGACGGCGGCTCCCTCACCATCGTGGCCACGAGCCTGATCGACACCGGCTCGCGCATGGACACGGTGATCTTCGAGGAGTTCAAGGGCACCGGCAACATGGAACTGGTGCTCGACCGCCAACTGGCCGAGCAGCGCCTGTGGCCCGCGATCGACGTCCAGAAGTCCGGCACGCGCAAGGAGGAGAAACTCCTCCCCCGCACGACGCTGGACAAGATCTACCTCCTGCGCCGGGCCTTGAGCAAGGTGCGGCTGATCGAGGCGATGGCGAGCCTGGTGAAGCGCCTGGAGGAGACGCCGAGCAACGACGCCTTCCTGGACGCGATCGCCACCCCGCGCGACCGCGACGAGGCCTTCGACCACTCCTACTGATCTCGCCCCGCGGCCGCGCCCGCGCCCGCTCCGCGCCGGGCCCGCGGACCCCGCGCCCCCCGCCCCCCAGGCCCTTCGTCCCGGGTCCAAAGGGCCGGCATGGGTATTGAGCGGGCGCCGGTGCGCGCCTATGCCCCCACCAGTCGTCCGGCCAAGGCGTTCGCCG
>JAPKHB010000309.1 GCA_026647295.1 Planctomycetota bacterium
TACGACGCTCAATGCGGCGTCGCGAGACCGCGCAAGCCCCACACCACCGGACCCCAAGTGACCACGGTGGGGCATGCCGCTCGGCTCGCGTTCGCCGGCGCGCCGGGTGCCGCGCACATCGTGGACGCGGCCGGCGGGGGGCGGGCGTACGCCGGCGCGACGCATCTCGCCGAGAGTGGCGAGGTGTAGACGCGTACACTCGTCGAGTTGTGGGTCCTTGTGGAGCGACGGTCGGGGCGCAAGATGGCCTTCGATCTGGCTGCGTCCGAGTGGATGCGGCCCTCCCCACGTCGATCGCCCGGGGCGCGCCGAGATCTGGCTCCGGGGAACCGACGGCGGGGCACGAACGGAGATGCCAATGCCCCCGGCACAGCGCTGGAAGCCTCGACGCTGGCGTTCCTGGCAGGAGTTCGGGGGGCCCAGCCTGCGCAACGAAGACCACGCCACCCGGGTTTACGCGTTGCTCCTCAAGGCTGCGGCGGACCCGGTCGGCAACTACGAGTCGCTGGTGCGGGCTGCGGTGGAGGTGGCGACCAGGGGGGGCGAGGGGGCGGCCCCTACCACGGCGCTTGCAGCCCGAGGTGGTGATGCCGAGTCTTGCGACGCACGGGACCGGGCGGCGCAAGACCAAGGCACCAGGGCGCTCCAAGGGGAAATCTCCCCAGTTGAGGCCGCCCGACGAGCCGCGCGATCCAAGCGCGCCAGCCCGCAGAGCCGAGAAGCGCAGGAGTACTGGCAGGCTGTGCGCAGCATCGCCCAGGCGATTCCAGAGATGTCGCGCCCCGGGGAAGCCGCCATGCTCGGGTGGCCAGCCTACGCTGTGCCGTGGAACCATGCGGCGCGAGAGCGTGAGGCGCGGCAATTCCTTGATCGCCTCCATCGAATGTCAGAGCCCGCCATGGCAGGCCTGGCGGCAGCAGCTTGGATGGAGCACCACGTCGGCGCGCCGTCCGCGTGGCAACAAGTTACGTGGGGCGCGGCCCGCGGCCTTCCCCAGCGCTTTGGTCCGGTTGCGGCAGCTCCGGTGATGGTGGCATTGCGAACCCCGTTGCCTCCGGCCACGCAAATGGCCCGGGCCCTGGCGACGTATCTAGATCGCCGCGCGATGCTCCATGCCACGCGGGTCTCGGACTTCGCGCTCGACGTGTGGTGCGCTCTCGAGCAGGACTACGATCGAAACGCCCCGTGGGGTGGATGGGAGCATCTGGAGAAGCTCACGAAGATCCGCAGTCCGAAGCAGCTGGGCCAGGCCCTCGAAGAACTCGAGGGCCACGGCATTCTCTGGGTCCAGAGGACCCACACGGGAAGACGTAAGCGGGGGGGGCAGTGGCGCCTGAACTACCGGCCGGGGTGAGGGAAGTGAAGAGGTAGAGATGTGGAAGTGAATTGGTGGCGGGGCGTGCGTCCTACTGTTGCATGGCGCACCTCACCGCCCTTTACCGGACCCATGAAGTTGTCGAACTCTTCGCCCCCGTACTGGCCGAGCCGGTCATCGCGAGGGATGTCCTCCCGGTGCTGCGGGCAGCCGGCGTTCTGCCGCTTCGGGTGGGGGGAGCGTACCTTTGGCCACGCCATCTGGTGGACGCGGCTCTGGCTGGGGTTCGGACCCTGCGGGCCCAAGTGGCCCGACTCGCCCGGAACCGGGGTGGATCGGGGAGGGCATGACAGCTCCTCGCCATTCCGCTCAAGGCGCGCACAGAGTGGGGGCGCTCCCGTCCCCCTCGGGCCCCGGCCCGCGGGTCTCCCCGCGGCGTGAGGCTGTGCCGGAGGCCCTTCGGACCCGCCAACAGTGGGTCCTCTGGCGCCTGGAGCACAAGCCCGGGCAGAAGAAGCCGACGAAGGTCCCCTACCAAGCCGACGGCCGCCCGGCCTCCACGACCGACCCGGCGACGTGGTGCTCGTTCGAGGCGGCGTGCGCCGCCTACGGGGCCGGGGGCTTTGCCGGCGTGGGCTTCGTGTTCAGCGCCGACGACCCGATCGTGGGGATCGACCTGGACGGCTGCCGCGACCCCGAAACCGGCGACCTCACCCCGTGGGCGAAGGCCATCGTCGACCGATTCGGGACGTACACGGAAGTGAGCCCCTCGGGCACGGGGCTACACCTGATCCTGGAGGGGGCGCTTCCGCCCGGGGGCCGAAAGCGCGGCCCGGTCGAGTGCTACGACCACGGGCGCTACTTCACCGTTACGGGGTGGCGGCTGAACGGCGTGCCGCCCGCGCCCGTGGAGAAGCGCCAGGACGTGCTCGTGGCGTGGCACGCGGAGACGTTCCCTGCGCAGCAGGCCCAACGTGCTCTCTCCGCGGCGTCCAGCGCTGCGCCGCAGCAAGCGGATCCCGACGACGAAAAGACCCTCGCCCGGGCGCGCAAGGCGAAGAACCGCAAGAAGTTCTGCGCCCTCTTCGACGAGGGCGACACGAGCGGCTACGCCTCGCACTCGGAGGCCGACCTTGGCCTCTGCCTTCTGCTCGCGTACTGGACCGACCGCGACGCTGAACGCATCGACCGGCTCTTCCGGCGGTCACGGCTGTTCCGGCCGAAGTGGGACCAAAGCGCGGGGCAGGGGGAAACCTACGGTCAGCGCACCGTGCGGATCGCAGTCGCGCGCTCCGAGCCAGACCGGCCGTTGATCCTGTTCACCGGCTTGGGGGGAGACGTGCCGCTGCACCAACTCCTCCCGCCGGCGGTCACGGCTCTCGCAACGCGCTGTGCCGAGACGGTCTACTCCCGGGGCGACGTGCTTTCGCGCGTGGTGCAGACCGTCGAGCCGGGCGAGGACGGCATCCAGCGCGGCGCCGCGCCGCGCATCGTGCGTCTACCGGACTCGATCCTGCGCGAGCGCTTGGACGAAGCCGCACGCTGGATCCACGAGCTGAAGAACAAGCAGGGCGATGTCGTGCGGATCGAGGAGTGGTGTCCCCGCCCCGTGGTCGAGGCGATGCGGGACCGGGCCGAGTGGCCCGGGATCCGCCCGCTGCTCGGAGTCGTGACGGCGCCGACGCTGCGCGTCGACGGCTCGATCCTCGACCGCGCCGGCTACGACGCAAGCACCGGCCTGCTCTACACGCCCGCGCGCGCCTATCCGGCGGTGCCGGACCACCCGAGCACGGACCAGGTGGCGGCGGCCTACCGCGCCCTGCTCGATCCGTTCCGCGAGTTCCCCCTGGCCACACCAGCGGATGAGGCGGCCGTGGCGGCCCTCATGCTCGGGATCGCCTGCCGGTTCGCCGTCCCGGGGGCCGTTCCCATGACGGCCGTGATCGCCCCGGAGTTCGGGAGCGGGAAGACGCTCCTGGCCCAGGCCGCGACACGCGCCATGACCGGCCACGGCCCCGACGAGATGCCGCCCGTGGGCGGGCGCCGCTCCGACGGCGAGGCCGAGATGAGGAAGCGCCTCACGACCATCGTGATGGAGGCGCCCCGGGTGGCGCTGCTGGACAACGTTCCTGACGGCTCGACGCTGGAGAGCCCGAGCCTGGCCGCGCTCCTCACGTGCTCCCAGTGGACGGACCGCGTCCTGGGCCTCAACCGGAAGGTGACGCTGCCCCACCGCGTCGTCTGGATCGTGACCGGGAACAACATCCGGCTGGCCGGAGACCTCGGCCGCCGGGCGCTCTCGATCCAGATCGAGCCGGGCGTGGAGCGGCCCAGCCTTCGGACCTTCGACATCGGGGACCTTCTCGAGCACGTTCAGAAGGAGCACCCCCGGCTCCTGGCCGCCGCGCTGACCGTCCTGCGCGGATTCCAGGTCGCCGGCCGGCCGGGGCATGGCCGCCCCGCCCTGGGCATGTTCACGGCGTGGGACGGCCTCGTCCGCGCCGCCGTCGTCTGGGCGCACCGGCTCGCGGGGGGCGAAGCCGACCCATTGGACACCCAGGGGCGGCTCGTGGGCGAAGCCCCGGACCGGGAAGTCCTCGCCGCGCTACTGGCGGCTTGGCACGCGGAACTCGGCGAGGGGACCACGACGGCCGCAGAGGCGGTGAAGCGCGCCGCCTCGGTGCCGGAGTTCCAAGACGCGATGGTCGGCGTGGGCGCCGACCACGGGGGGAAGCCTGACACCCGGCGCCTCGGGCGCTACCTCCAGAGGGTCGCCGGCCGGGTCGTGGCGGGGCTGGTGTTCGAACGCCGGGGCGTCTCCGCAGGCACCGCGAAGTGGGGCGTCCGCTGCGCCGGCGAGGGGGGGGCACCAGGTGGAGTCGGGGGAGTTGGGGGATCAGTGCGGAGCCCTTCCAGTTTTGTGTACGCCCGCGCGGGCCCCGCGGACGCGCGCGCGGAGATCGACCCGCACCAATCCCCCAAAACCCCCAACTCCCCCTCCGAGGGACCCGCCGGGCGGACTGAGCAGGCTGCCGCTTGGGAGGAGGCCGTCGGGGGCCCCCGCTGCCCGACCTGCTCCCGATACGACCGCCGCGCC
>JAPKHB010000031.1 GCA_026647295.1 Planctomycetota bacterium
GGCGTCGGCCCGATCACGTGTTACGCCTTGCGCCGCGAGCAGAACAACCGCAAAATCGTGCGTTGGGGCCTCATCGGCTGCGGCGACGTCACAGAAAAAAAAAGTGGCCCGGCCTTTCGCAAGGCGATGCACAGCGACCTGCTGATGGTGATGCGGCGCGACGCGACGAAATGTGAAGACTATGCCCGGCGCCACGGTGTTAAGCTTTGGACGACGAACGCCGAAGAGCTGATTCATCATCCTGCGATTGACGCGATTGCGATTGCCACGCCGCCGGACGCGCATTGCCATTACGCCCTCATGGCCGCGGCCGCCGGCAAGCCCACCATTGTTGAAAAGCCCATGGCGCGCAGTTATGCCGAATGCCTGCACATGCTGCAAGCGTTCGAGCGCGCCGGCGTGCCGCTGTTTGTGGCGTATTATCGCCGCGCGTTTCCCAAGTTTCAGCATCTGCGCAGTGTGATCACGCGCGGCCGGTTGGGCGCGATTAAGAGTGTGCAGTTGCGTTATCGCCGCCGCTTTCATCCGATTGATCCCAACGAGGTGCCGTGGCGTTTCAATCCCGAGATTGCCGGCGGCGGCTTGCTGTTCGATCTTGGCAGCCAGGCGGGGGCGACGCCCTCGGCCGCGAGGCGGGCGTCGATGACGGCGTCGACCTCCCGGGCCACGACGGCCGGCGCCACGGACGGCGGGGACTCGCGGCCCTCCACCGCGTCGAGCACGGCGAGGCCGCCGGCCAGGACGAGCAGGCCGGCGAGCCAGGGAAGCACGGAGGCGGACGCACCGGGGGAGGGGCTGCGCATGGGGTCTCCGGGGGGCGGGCGCGCCGGGAGCCGGGGGCCGCCCGGGCGCGGGGAGCGGGGGGACGACCCCGCCTTGGGGATTGAACCGCGCGGCCCGCCCGGGGTTGCGCCGGCCCGGGTCGGGCTAGAGATAGGGGGCGAGCAGGACCTCGAGGCGCGCGAGGGTCTCGGCGGGGACCTGGTCGAGCGGCGTCACCAGGGCCGTGGCCAGGGCCGAGTGCTCGGGCAGCGGGCCGGTGGGCAGGTGCGGGATCGCCTCCGCCAGCACCGCGGCGGCCGCCGCGGCGTTGTCGCGCACGATCGCCAGGATGGCCCGGGCCTCCACGGCGGCCTCGGCCGGGTGCCAGGCGTCGTAGTCGGTGACCAGGTTCAGGCTCGCGTAGGGCAGTTCGGCCTCGCGGCACAGGCGCGCCTCGGTGTGGGCCGTCATGCCGATCACCGCGCAGCCCCAGGCCTGGTACAGGCGGCTCTCGGCGCGCGTGCTGAACTGCGGCCCTTCCATGCACAGGTAGGTGCCCCCGTCCAGGGGGTCGTGGCCGAGGCGCCGCGCGGCCGCCACCAACGCCTGGCGCAGGACGGGCGAGAAGGGCTCGGCGAGCGAGACGTGCGCGACCAGCCCCCCGCCGAAGAAGGTGGCGGCGCGCTGCCGCGTGCGGTCGACGAACTGGTCCGGGACGACCAGCCGCCGGGGCGGTAGGTCCGCGCGCAGGCTGCCCACGGCCGACACCGCCAGCACGAGGCGTACGCCCAGGGCCTTGAGCGCGTAGACGTTGGCGCGAAAGGGGATCTCGGCGGGCAGGAGGCGGTGCCCCGCCCCGTGGCGCGCGAGGAACGCGACGCGCCGGCCGCCCAGGGTCCCGAGCCCGACCGGCCCGCTCGGGGGGCCGTAGGGCGTGTCCAACGTCAACGTGCGCCGGTCGCAAAGCCCCGGCAGGTCCATCAGGCCGGTGCCCCCGATGACGGCGACCTCGGCGTGCTCGCGGGGGGGGCGGCCGCCCAGGGGGCCGACGGGGGGCCCGGGTCGGGTCATGCCGCGGTCAGGCCTTCGGCCCCAGGAAGCGGTCGATCCAGTCCAGCACCTCCTGGTACCAGCGCAGGGAGTTCTTCGGCTTGAGGATCCAGTGGTTCTCGTCGCTGAACCAGAGCAGGCGGGCGGGGACGCCGCGCGCCTTGAGGATGCCGTAGCACAGGAGCGCCTGGTCGGCGGGCACGCGGTAGTCGCGCTCCCCGTGGACGACGAGCGTCGGCGTGCCCAGGCCGGCGGTGTGGCGGGCGGGGTTGTGCCGGTCGACGACGGCCGCGTCCTCCCACAGCTCCGCACCCAGGTTGCGGGCGCGGCCCCAGGTGACGTCGCTTGCGTACATCAGCGCCAGGTCGAAGACGCCGGCGTGGTTGACCGCGCACCGGAAGCGGTTCGTCTGCGTGGTGAGCCACGAGACGAGGTAGCCCCCGTAGGAGCCCCCGGCGACGGCCGCGCGCGCCGGGTCGGCCCAGCCGAGCCCGGCCAGCGCGTCGGTGACCGCGAGCACGTCCTGGGCGGGGCGCTCGGCCCAGGCCCCTTGGATGCGGCGCGCGAAGTCGTTGCCAAAGGAGGTGCTGCCCTGGAAGTTGACGCACGCCACCAGGGTCCCGCGCGCGGCGAAGGCCTGGGCGTTCCAGCGCCAGTGCCACTGGTCCCCGAAGATGCCGTGCGGCCCCCCGTGGATGAGGTGCACGAGCGGGAGCGCGGCGTCCGCGGGGGCGCCGGGCGGCCGCACCACCAGGCACTGCACCTCCTCGCCCTGGGCGCCCTCCACGCGCACTTCGTACACCGCGCCGAGCGCCACGCCCTTGAGCGCCTCGTCGGTAAGGTGCGTGAGGCGCACGGGGCCGGGCCCGCCGCGTTCGATGCGGTGGACCTCGGGCGGCGTGCCCAGGTCCTGGGCCGTGCACCACACCGCGCCGTCGGCGGCGACGGCGGCCTGGCCGAAGTGTCCGGCCGCGGTGAGCGGGGCGGGCTCGGCCGCGCCCGGACGCCAGGTGAAGAGCCGCCCGCGGCCCTCGTCGTCGGCTTCGAGGATCCACGCGCCATCGGGCCCGCGGTGGAAGGCCTCGGGCGAGCGGTCCCACTCGGTCAGGAGCGGCTCGTGCGTGCCGGCCTCGAGGTCGTAGGCCCACAGGCGCAGGCGGTCGGCGTAGAAGTCCGGATCCTCGCGCCGGCCGTACAACAGGCGGGCGCCGCCGTCGAGGTAGCGCGGGCGGGCGCTGGAACCCGCAAAGGCGCCCGTCAGGCACTCCGCGGGCCCCACGGGCCCGGCGGCCCCGAGGCGCAGCCGGTAGACGTCCGCGCGCAGCCGCCCCCCCGGCCCACCGACCCGCTGCGCGGCGAAGGCGATCTCCGAGCCGTCCGGGGCGACGTCGATCGCGCCGGCGGGCTCCATGAGGGAGAACCACACCGGCGAGTCGGGCAGCAGGTCGCGGGCGGCGCCGGTCTCGACGTCCACCAGGAACACGTGCGCCCGCAGGCCCTCCGTCAGCCAGCGGTCCCAGTAGCGGTAGAACCGCTCCTCGGTCGCGTGCACGGTGGGCGGGTCCTCGCGGCGGCGCCGGGCTTCCGCACGCGTCCCCTCGAGCGTCGGATGCGCCTCGAAGAGCCAGGTGGCCACGAGCAGCCGCTGACCGTCGGGCATCCACAACACGTCCAGCGCGCCGAGCGGCAGGTCGGTGAGGCAGCGCGCCTCGCCGCCGCCCAGCGGCAGCAGCCAGGCCTGGGTCGCGCTGCGGTCCTTGGGGTCCGCGTCGCGGGCCTTGGCGAGGAAGGCGAGGTGGCGGCCGTCGGGGGAGAAACAAGGGTTCGAGGCGCTGCGCTCGGCGGCCGTGAGGGGTTCGACGTGCCCGTCGACGCGCAGCCGGTGGAGGCGCCCGGCGCCCTTGTTCGACTCGAGGTCGTAGGTCGTGACGGGCACGGCCGCCCAGGTGCCGTCCGGGGCGGGCACGGGTCGGCCCATGCGCGGCAGGCTCCAGAGCACCTCGGCGGTGAGCAGACGGGTGCCCGCGCGGGCGGGGTGCAGGAGGCGCTGGGCCACGCTGGGATCGGCTACGGTCATGTGGTCTCCCCTGGCGGAAAGCGCCTACTCTGCCCAAAGTCGGGGCGCTTGACCACCCCGGACCTTGGTCCCGGCGTGACCCGCCGGGGGCGCGGCGCGAGGCTACCCTCGGCCCCCGTCCCCCCCCGAGGAGCCCCCGTGCCCGCCTCCGCAACGAGCGTTCCCGACCCCCTGTGGCGCCCCGTGCGCGCCGCCCGCGCCCTGGCGGCCCGGGAGGCGCGCTTTGCGCGGCTGCTGGAGCGCGTCGGGCCCCCGGCGATCCAGACCTACCCTTCCTCGTTCGAGTCGATCGGCCGGGCGATCGCCTACCAGCAGCTCACGGGCCGGGCGGCGCGCACGATCTGGAACCGGGTGCTGGCGCGTGTGCCCGAGGGGGGGCTCACGCCCGAGCGCGTCCTGCGCATGCGCCTGGCGACCCTGCGTGCGGCCGGGCTCTCCGAGGCCAAGGCCCGCAGCCTGAAGGACCTGGCCCGCCACGTCGCCGACGGCACGCTGCGCATCGAGGAGTTGCCCGACCTTCCCGACGAGGAGGTCGTGGCCCGGCTCACCCAGGTGCGCGGGATCGGGCCCTGGAGCGCGCACATGCACCTCATCTTCGCCCTCAAGCGCCGCGACGTGTGGCCGACGGCCGACTACGGCATGCGCAAGGGGCTCCAGCGCTACTACGGCCTGGGGGCGGTTCCCACGCCGCGCGAGGCCGCGCCCCTTGGCGACTTCGCCCGGCCCTGGCGCTCGGTGTTCGCCTGGTACCTCTGGCGCCTCGAATGACCATACGGAGCCAGGCTCCGGTGCATCATTCGAGCCCCCAACCGGCCGCTGCGTCACCCCCGCGAGCCACCCCGCCGGGCCCGCCCCGCCCCGCCCGGGACCTCGGTCCCGCCCCCGGCGCCCATCCCCGTCCCGTTCGCCAGGCCCGATGGCTATAGCGGAGCGGGCGATCTACGCTACGGGACCGATCGGAGCCAGCCATGCCGCGCCTCCTCACCTTGCTCCTGGCCGCCCTGGCCCTTGCCTGGATCAGCGCTCCCCCCGCGGCCGGGTGAGGTTGAGGCAGCGCCGGCGGGGGCGGTCGCCCCTCCATGCCCACGCTCGCCCCGCCCGACACGCCGGGCGGCACCCCGGCGCCCAGCATGCCCGGCGCCACCCCCGGCCGGCGGGCGTCGGGTTCAGCGCCCCGCCTCACCTTCTTCGAGTGGCGGGAGGTGGTGATCGGCCCCCTGCGCGCCGTGACCCCCAAGGAGGGAGAGGACGTGCGCGTCCTCACCGAGGCCGAGCACGTGCTGGAGGTCCTGGGCGTCCCCGCCGCCCGGCTCCGCCGCGACCTGCGGCCGGTGTTGGTCTACTTCCACTGGCCCCACGAGGACCCCGAGCACGGGCGCTTGAGCGACGCGCTGTGCGGCCGCCTGCTCAACGACGAGGAGGTCGCCCGCTGGGGCAAGCTCTTCCGCTGCGTGCAGGTCGACATGGGGCAGTCCGACGCGCGGCTGGCCGCGCTGGCGGGCGCCGGCGCCGAGCCCGCCTTCGTCGTCCTGGACGCGACGGGGACGCGCGTCACGCGCATCGCCGCTCCCAAGAGCAGCGTCAAGCTGCGCAAGGCCCTGGAGGACGCGGTCGGCCGCGTGCCCGGGATGCGCAAGGACCTCGACCGCCGCCTGCGCGAACAGGAGGAGCAACTCGAGGAGGCGCGCCGGCTCGAGAAGGCCGACCGCCTGAAGGAAGCCCTCGAACTGGTGGACGCCGTCCGCTTCTCCGACCTGCGCGTCGGCAAGCACTACGACCGTGCGTTCTCCTACGGTCAGACGCTCGCCCAGCGCCTGGAGTCCGCCGGCGGGTAGCGCCGGCGCGCACCCACGCCGGCGGCCTGGGCCGCGGCCAGCGAAGCCCCTGCTGGGGCCCGGGGGGCGGGCCCGCCACCCCGGCCGCTACCGGTCCGTCCAACGGAAGGTCCAGAGGGACTTGTCCATCGCGACGGGCGTGCCGTCGGCTTCGGCGTAGGGAAACACCAGGTAGTTGAGCGGCGGCGCGTCCTGGGGTGGATCGAGGACGAGATCGCGCCCGTAGGTGAGCGTCAGCCGATCGGGGTCCAGCCAGCCGAAGAAGCGCGCCGCGCCCTCCGGGTCCTTCTCCGCGATCTTGTCCGCCTCCGAGACGTCGACCGGCTTCCAGGTGCCGCTGGCGGCGTCGAACCAGTGGGCCCAACAGTGGTAGGAGTCGTAGCTCGACCGGCCCGGGGCGAGCGGGATGCCCATGGTGAAGCGCACGGCCAGGCCCGCCGCCCGGCCCACGCCGATGAAGCGGGCGTGGAAGTCCGTGCAGTTGCCCTTGCACACGGTCAGCGCGCGCGTGAAGTCGCCCTCGCCCCAGCCGGGTTCGAGCTTGTCGTAGGCCATGCCGTCCAGGACGTCCTCGAAGATCCGCCGCGCCGCCGCCGCGGGATCCAGGGCCGGGTCGAGCACGCCCAGGCGCCGGGCGACCTCGCGCGCCGCCCCGTCGATGGGGACCAGGCGGTCGGCCGTCCGGTAGCGCTCGAGCACGTCCCCACGGCCCTGGCCCACGTCGGCCCGCCGTTCGATCACGGCCGTCCAGGCGAGCGGGATCTCCCGCCGGGCCAGCAGGGCCGGATCGGTGATCTCGGCATGGAGCAGCCGGTTGGCGAAGTCCCGCGTGCGCGTCTCGCGCGCGCCCGCGGGGGCCTCGATGCGCAGGGAGCGCACGCGCTGGACGCCGTCCTCATCGCGCGGCAGGGGCGCCCAGACGCGCAACCGCCGGGTTCCCTCCGGCACCGGGACGCGGGCTTCGTACGTGAACGCATAGGTGCGCGCGGGCGGCGCCGCCGGCTCGGCCGCCGGCGGAGACCCCGCGTGCGCCGAGGGCTGCGCCGCGGGCGGATCGCCGCACGCCGCGAAGGAGAGGCCGGCCAGCACGAACGCGGCCGGCCCGGCGAACGATGCGCGCATCGGGGGGCTCCGGGACCAGGGCCCATGATGCCCGTCCGAGGAGCGGATCGCTACGAGATGCTCCGACCCGCGACCATCGGCGCCAGCGATGGATCCTGCGCCGCGTGCAGGTCCTGAAGCGTGGCGAGCAACTCCCCGACGGCCTCGAGCGCCGCCTCGTCCTTCTCGCCCAGCGCGCGGGACTCCGGCGGCAGATAGAGCAGCACCGCGCCGCGCACGCGACCGGCGCTGCGCAACGGGAAGCAGAAGACGTCCATCGACCCGAGCGCATCGAGCACGGAGCGCGCCGGCGCATCGCTCGCGTCGATGTCGAGCACGCTCCGCATGCGCTGCTGGCGATGGACCGCGCGGACCAGTTCCAACTCCAGGGCGCGCAGCCGCTCGCGCTGCCCGGGGGTGATGTCCGCCAGCCGGGGGTCCGTGTCCGCCGAGACGCGCAGGTCGCGGTCCAGGCGGGCGAAGACGACGCAGCCCGACGCCCCGTAGTGGTTGGCCAGGCCGGTCACGAGGCGCTGCAGCAGGCGCACCGGCGCCTGCTCGCGCAGGTCCGCCGCGAGGCGGAAGAGGAACTGGAACACGCTCGGCGAGTCAGGCGCGGACGACCCCATGTCCACTTCCATCGACCAACCGGGCCGGCGGCCGAAGCGCCGGCGGCCTAACAGGCAACGAAACCGCCCCGGTCAGCGCCCGCAGGCGCAGTGCGCGGCGCCCAGGCCCCCGGGGATGCTGTCCAGCGGCGGACCTGGCGGCAGGGGCCGGGGCTCGGGCTCGACCTGCTCCAGCGTGGCGGCCCGGAACAGCCGCCCGTTGGCCATGGTCCATACGACGCGCTCGGAGTGGCGGACCTCCTCGAGCGGGCGACCGGCCACCACGATCAGGTCGGCCAGCGCCCCGGGGCGCAGGCAGCCGATCTGGCCTTCGAGGCAAAGGGCCCGGGCGCCGCCGTAGGTCGCGCAGCGCAGGGCCTCGTGGGCGGAGAGCCCGCCCTGGGCGAGCATCCAGGTCTCCCAGTGGGCCGCGAGGCCCTGGAGCTGGCCGTGGGCCCCGATCTCGACCGTCCCGCCCCGGCGCACGACCTCCGCCGCCCCCTGGGCCAGGCGCACGTGGTGGTACTCGGCCTCGTCGCCCAGGAGCGTGCGCCGGCGGGCGCGCGGGTCGACGACGCTGCGCGGCACGAAGGCGAGCAGGCGATCGTGCTCCCACACCTTGGTCTTGGCGTACCAGTAATTCTCCCCCCAGAAGCCCCCGTAGCCCACGACCAGGGTGGGCGTGTAGCAGGTGCCCGAGCGCGCCAGGAGCTCGAGGTCGGGGGCGTACAGCGGCGCCACCGGCAGCGGGTGCTCGAGCGTCGTGTGCCCGTCCAGGATCTGGGTCAGGTTGAGGTGCAGCGTGGAGCCGCCCTCGGGCATGACCATCACGCCGCACTCGGCCGCGGCCTTCAGGATCTGCTGGCGCTGATCGCGCCGTGGGAGCATGTAGCTCTTCACGCTGCGCGCGCCCCAGGCCTGCGTGCGGCGGATGGCCTCCCGCGCGTCCTCGTAGCCGTTCACCACCGCGCGGCGCTCGCCCTCGGCGCCGTACAGGATGGTGCCGGTGCTGAACAGGCGGGGCCCGAGGCGCCGGCCCGCGGCCACCAACTCGGCCTCGGCGTGGATCATCTGGGTGTCGTTGCTCGGGTCGTGCGCCGTGGTCACGCCGAAGGCGAGCATGGCCAGCAGCGCCCAACTCTGCTGGGCGTGCAGGCCGTGGTTGGACGAGCCCGTGTGCGAGTGGACGTCCACCAGCCCGGGCAGGACGGTGAGCCCGCTCACGTCGAGCGTGCGGGCCCCGGCCGGGACCGCGACCGCGTCCCGCGGGCCCACCGCCACGATCCGGTTCCCGCGCACGTGTACGACGCCGTCCTCGATGACGGAGAGGTCGTCCATGGGCGCGACGCGGCCGCCGACCAGGTAGAGGTCGGTGTCCGGAAGGTCCGCCGGGGCCGAGAATCCCAAGGGGATCGGCGCGGCGCCCGCCCCGCGGGGCGCGCCCTCCTGCGGTTGGGCGGGCGGCCGGGGGGCGTCCACCGGCACCTCGAAGCCCTCCGGCCCGAGCGCGTAGCGCACACGCGTGGAGTCGGCGGAGAAGGAGATCCAGGTGCCCGCCACGTCGGAGAGGCGGCGCTGGGGCAGGTGCGCCTCGGCGGGGCCGAGCGCAAGGGCGCCCGGGCCGGGGGGGAGGGGCACCAACCAGACCTGCCAGTCCTCCTCGTAGGCGAGCCAGCGTTCGTCGGGGGAGACTTCGAAGTCGACGGCGCGCTCGCTGGTGGCGTGCACCCGGCGGTCCGAACCGATGCGATCCACGCTGACCAGCGCGGAGAGGGACCCTTCGCGCGCGCGCAGGAAGATGCGCCGGCCGTCGCGCGAAAAGCGCGGCTTTGCGCCGCTGCGCGTGAGGAAGCGGCGGCTGCGGGGGTCGCCGACCTTCTGGCGGTAGATGCCGGGCTCCTCCGCATGACGCGCGCCGCGGTACACGTCCCCCCCGACCCGCTCGAAGACGACCTCGCGGCCGTCCGGCGAAAGGGCCGCGCTGGCGTAGTGGCCGGGCCAGTCCACGAGCGTCTCGGGCTCTCCGCCCGCGAGCGCCACCCGGCGCACGCGTCCTCCCGCCGTGTCGTTCCACGTGGTGTAGACCACGGCGCCTTGGTCGGGGGTGAGCCAGGGGGCGAACTCCAGTTCGTGGTCCTGGTCGGTGAGCCGGCGCACGGCGCCGCTGGCCAAGTCGCGCCGCCACAGCACGCCCAGCGCCTGGAACACCGCCGTGCGGCCGTCGTCGGTGAGTTGCGGCCAGCGCAGCACCTTGAGCGGCACCTGCGCGGGGGCGGCCTCGTGCTCGATCCGCCGCAGGGGCAGGAGCCGCTGGCGCACCTCCGCCTCGAAGGGGATCTCGCGGGCCTGGCCGCCGGCGACGTCCACGCGCACGAGGCGGCCCCGGCCCCAGATCACGATGGCGGATCCGTCCGGCGTCCAGGCGTAGCCGGGGTAGGCGCCGAACACCGCCCAGGACTCCTGCTGGTCGAGCGACAGGCCGTCGTACAGGTCCCGGGCCTCGCCCGTCGCGAGGTCGTAAAGGCACAACACGCTCGTCGTCCCCACCCGCCGCACGTACGCGAGGCGCGTCCCGTCGGGGGAGGGGCACGGGGCGACGGCGCCGCCCGGACGGCGGATGAGGTCGCGCACCTCGCCGGTCTCCATGTCCAGGCGCCGCACGACGTAGATCACCCCGTGGGGGTCCTTGTTGTACTCGAAGCGCTCGCCGCCGCTCATGTCCTCGCACCAGTAGAGGTGGCGGCCGTCGGGCGAAAAGCACGGCTGCCCCGCGTCCTGCTGGTCGTTCTTCCGCTCGGTGAGGCGCACGCCGGTGCCGCCCTCCGGCACCTTGACGAGCCACATCTCGCCGGCGCCGATGCTGCGGCGCGAGGTGAAGTGCTTGCGGCCGACGACGTAGGCGCCCGAGGGATGCCACGCGCCGCTGTTGAAGAGCCGGTAGGACTCCCGGGTGATCGGCTGCGGATCGGTCCCGTCGGCCGCGCACGTCCACAGGTTGTCGCCGCCGCCGCGGTCGGAGGTGAACAGGATGCGGGTGCCGTCCGGGGACCAGCGCGGCTGCACGTCGTAGGCGAGGCCCTCGGTGAGCCGCGTGGCCTGCCCCCCCTCGATCGGCAGCAGGTACAGGTCGCCGAGCAGGTCGAAGACCAGGCGCGTTCCATCCGCGTGGACGTCGACCGAGATCCAGGTGCCCTCCGTCGCGCGGAAGGCGACCTCGCGGTAGGGGCCGCCCGGGTCCGAGACGTCCCAGGCGGCGGGCAGGGGCGCTGCGGGCGGCGGATCCTCGTCCCCCAGGGCGCAGGGCGAAAGCGCAAGCACGAGGCCCAGCAGGACGGCGGCGCGAACCGGGGGCATGGCGAGACCTCCCGGGGCGAGAGGCTATGCGGCCGCCGCCCGCGCCGCCACCGGGCGGCCGGGTCCCGGCCGGGCGCGCGCGCCACCGCCGCCGTCAGTCGTGGCGCAGCGCGCGGACCGGATCGACCTGGGTCGCGCGGTGGGCCGGGTACAGGGCCGCGAGCGTGGCGACCGCGGTGGCCATGGCGGGGCCGGCCAGCAGGAGCCAGGCCGGCACCACGAACAGGTCCCCGGTCACCGGCACGGGGGCGCGTTGCGCGATCAGGTCGAGCGCGGCCCCTTCGATGGGCACCTTGAGCAGCAGCGCCGCCAGGAGGCCCGCGACCCCGCCGACCGCCCCGAGGGTCGCCCCCTCCAGGAGGAAGACGCGGCGCACCTGGCCGTTCGTCGCGCCGACGGCCTTCCAGAGCCCGATCTCCCGCGTGCGTTCCAGCACGCTGGTGACCATCGTGTTCACGATGCCCAGGGCCGCGACGAGCAGCGCGATGCCCGTGAGGAAGGCCACGGCCACCGTGATGGCGCTGAAGGTGTCCTGGACCCGCGCGATCACCCCCGCCACGCTGAACGCCGACCAACCCCGGTCCCGCAGCAGGGTCTCGACCGTACCGGCGTTGCGGGCGTCGTCCACCAGCACGACGGCCCGGCGGTAGCCCTGGCGTCGGCGGTCGGGCGCCGCGAAGTACAGTTCGCGCATCGTCTCGCGGGGGACGAACACGTCCACCTGCCGGGCGTTTCCGTCCACGATGACGTCGAAGTCGTCGCCCGCCTCCAGGTCGCGCAGCACGCCGACGATGCGCAGCCTAAGCCGCGGGGGCTCGGGCGCCGCGCCGGCGCCCCCGTCCCGGGCGCCCGCGCCCGCGGCCCCGAGCAACTTCTCGGCGATGCGCGGCAGGGCCGCGCGCTCCTCGGGCGTGAGCACCGAAAGGTCCAGGCGCTCGAGCAGGGCGCGCGGGTCCAGGCCCCCCGGACCCGGCTCGGCGCCCTCCTCGAGCCCCCGCAGCTCGAGCTCGCGGCCGAGCAGCCCTTCGAGCGCGGCGTCCGTGGCGGCACCCCAGCGCCAGGCCAGGTGTTCGTGCACCAAGGCCTCGCGGGCGTCGGGCGCGGCGGGCGCGCGGCCGACCAGGAGCCGCTCGGCGTAGCGGCGGTCGCCGACCTCGAGCGCCATGACCGGCACGCCGTCCGCGGTCAGGTCGCCCGCGCGCAGGTCGTAGCGTTCGACCAGGATCGGCGTCACGGCGACCACGTGGGGCAGCCCGCGGAGCTCGGCGAGGGCCGCGTCGTCCAGCGTCATCGCCCGGCGCGCGATGAACGTGCCCGGGCGGGAGCGGGCGAGGGCGGCGCGGCGCAGCCGCTGGCGGCGCGCCTCGTCCATCGGGCCCGTGATCTCGACGTCTTCGGCCTCCCGGATGCGCTGCCCGAAGCCGGGCGAGAGGCCCACCTGGCGCAGGTTCTCGTGCGTGCTCACCGTGCGCTCGACGAAGCCGGCGAGCCCTTCACCCACCGAGACGATCAGCGTGAGGGCGAGCACCCCGATGAACACGCCGCTCATCGTGAGCAGCGTGCGGCCCGGCCGCCGCAGCGTCCCCTCCCAGGCGAAGGCGAGCATGCTCGCGCCCGGGGGCCTCACGCGGCCGCTCCCGCGCACAGCCGACCGTCCTGGAGGCGCACGAGCCGCCCGGCGCGCTCTCGCGCCGTCTGCGCGTCGTGGGTGACCATCAGCAGCGTCGTGCCCCCGCGGTGGACCTCGCCGAGCAGGTCCAGGATCTGGGCCCCGGTGGCGGTGTCCAGGTTGCCCGTCGGCTCGTCGGCCAGCAGCAGGCGGGGCTGCTGGATCAGGCCACGGGCGACGGCCACGCGCTGCTGCTCGCCCCCGCTCAACTCCGCGGGCTGGTGGGTCGCTCGGGGCAGCAGCCCCACGCGCTCGAGCGCCGCGTGGGCGCGCTGGCGGCGCTCGCCGCGCCCCACGCCGGCAAAGCGCAAGGGGAGGGCGACGTTCTCCCACGCCGGAAGCCGCGGACTCAAGTGAAACGACTGGAACACAAAGCCCACGGTGCGCCGGCGGTAGAGCGCGAGGGCCGTCGCCCCGAGCGTGTCGAGCCAGGCGTCGCCGACCCGCAGGCGGCCGCCGGTCGGCCGATCCAGCCCCCCGATCAGGTTGAGCAGCGTGCTCTTGCCCGAACCGCTGTGGCCGAGCAACCCGACGAACTCCCCTTCTTCGACGCGGAGGCTGACGCCGGCCAGCGCGTCGACGCGCTGGCCGCGGCCCACGCGGTAGGAACGCGCGAGGTCCAGGGTTTCGACGAACGCCATGCGCCCAGGCTACCGGCCGTTCGCGGGGGGGGTCAGGAACGCCGGCGCGGCCCTGATCCGGCGCGCGCCGGGCGCGCCGGCGGGTCGAGGTTTGTTCTTCGGGGCCGCCGCCGCGGGGCCTAGCCTCGGCGGGCCCGCCATGGCACCGGACCGTCGCCGGATCTCCGCCCCGCCCGCCCGCGCGCGCCCCGCGGGGGGGGCGGTCCCCGGCCGGCTCTACGCCATCCGCGAGGTGGCGCGCGCCTGCGGCCTCACCGCAGAGACGCTGCGCATCTGGGAGCGGCGGTACGGGCGTCCCGCTCCGGTGCGCCGGCCCAGCGGCCACCGCCGCTACGTCGAGGCCGACGTGCGCTGGCTGCGGCGGGTGGCGGAGGCGCTCGCGCGCGGCCACCGCCCCGCCGAGGTGCTCGAACTGGACGACGCGGCGCTGGACCGGCTCCTGGCGGCCGACCCGGGTGCCCCGCGCGCGGCCGCTGCGCAGGAGGAGTGGGTCGCCCTCGTCCGGGGCTTCGAGGCGCCCAGGCTCCGCTCCGCGTTGCTCGCCCGCTGGGCCGCGGAGCCGCCGCTACGCTTCCTGGAGCAGACGCTCGCGCCCATGATCGAGGCCCTGGGGGCCGGTTGGGCCGACGGCTGGCTCGACGTGCGCCACGAGCACTTCGCCTCCGAGGTGATCGAGGCGCTGCTCGCCGAACTGCGCGCGGGGCTCGTGGCGCCGCCGGGGCGGCCCCGCGTGCTGCTGTGCACGCTGCCCGGCGAGACGCACGCGCTGGGGCTCGGCCTGGCCGAGACCCTGTGCGCGGTCCGCGGCGTCGCGTGGCGGCGGCTGGGCGTCAACGCGCCGCTCCCGGAGATCGCCGCCGCCGCGCGGGAGACGCGCGCGGCCGTGGTGGCGCTCAGCATCTCGCTGGCCACCGGCGGCGTCGACACCGACCGCACCCTGCGCGACCTGCGCGGGCGCCTGCCCGCCGCCGTGCGCCTCGTGGTGGGGGGGGCCGGGGCGCGCAGCGCCCGGCGCGGTCCGCGCGGGGTCGAACGGGTGGCCACCCTGGCCCGGTGGGACGCCCTGCTCGCGGACCTGTGAACCCGCCGCGCCGGGACCCGCCCCCGGCGTACAGTGGCGGCCATGTACCTCCCCGGACTCCATTCCGCTCCCGTCACGCCCGAGGCCGGCCGCTTCGGGCGCGTGATCGAGGCCGCCCGGCGCCAGGGCACCGAGCCCCCGGGTCTCTACTTCCTCTTCGCCGCGCGGCCCGCCGCCGCCAAGGCGATGGGGGACTTCATGCAGGAGGTCATGCGCGGGCCGTCGGAGCTGTCTCCGGCCCTGCGCGAGCGCATCGCGGCCTTTACCTCCGCGCGCAACCGCTGCCGCTTCTGAACCTCCGCCCACGCCGCGGTCGCGGCGCACCTGGAGGGCGGCCGGGAACTGCTGGACCGGGTGACGCAGGACTTCGAGACGGCCCCCGTCCCCGAGGCGGAAAAGGCCCTCTACCGCTACCTCGCCCGCGTGAACGACGCGCCGGCCGAAGTGAGCCAGGCTGACGTCGACCGTGCCCGGGCCGCGGGCTGGAGCGACCATGCGCTCTTTGACGCGGTGACCGTCTGCGCCGTCTTCAACTTCTTCAACCGCTGGGTGGACGGCACGGGCGTGCCCGACGTCCCGCCCGGCTTCTACGAGCAACGCCTCGCCCAGATGGGCGACTTCGGCTACCGCATGTAGCGGGCCTTTGCCGCGGGAGCACTGGCGCACGGCCCGCACGGTGACCCGGGCGACGGGGGTGATCGACACGACGAGCGAGAGCTTCAGTTACGACGGGCTGGGACGCTTGACCGCCGCTGAAGATAACGACTACAAGGTCGAGTTCACCTACGCGGTGCTGGGCCTGGCCTCGATGCCGTGCTCCGCGTCAGACCGAACGGCACGTTTCTGTCGAGTACTCGACAGCCGAGGCGGCGCCCGGCGCGGCCGGCGGCGGGCTTGGCGGACCCTCCTCGGGGGCCCGGCCCGGGCGCCCCGAGCAGGCCGTCCCCCCGGGGTGAGTCTGGCCGGCGGTAGGGGGGTGGCCTTCCGGGCGGCCGTCCGCTAGGCTCTGGGCCAGCCATGGCGACGGAGAACACGAACGAAAGGTGCAGAATGGCGTGGCGCGGAGCAGCGCAAGTTGGAAGGGCCCGCGCGAGGGCTGGTTTGGAGATCTGACTTGAGAGCAGGCTGGGTTGCTTGGTTGGTCGGCGGCGCGCTCGTAGCGGCTCTTGCGGCCTTGCGGGTGTCCATCGAGCCCGACGCCCGGCGTGCGCTCGGCGGTAACGGTGATGTGCCACGAGTGCCCCCTGTACTTGCTGGGGCGGAGCCGCGCGTTCGAGGCCAGCCTACCGACGACTGTGCTACCATTCTCGCCGTTGTTCAGGAGCAAGGGACAGGAACGACCCTCGCGGGGGTTCCAGTACGTTGCCGCTGGAGGGCCTGCGGTTGGCCTGATGGTGGTTTCATCGCGGATGAGACGGCAAGCACAGATGCGAAAGGTGAAGCGAGGTTCGGTCCCGTGCCAGTAGGGGATGGAGCCACTGCCGAACTCGACGTGCCTGGCCACGCTCCTGCGGCCGCGAGGAGTCAAATTGCGTGGGCACGGGGTCACGGCGGGCTTAAGACCGCGCACCTAGCGCTGGTCTTTGACCGCTCGATTCGCGGTGTGGTGAAGTCAGCTGTCTCGCTGATGGCTGGCACTCTTGATGTGGTGGTGTGCCTCGACCCGACGATCACTGAAGGTCACGTGACGGCTTCAGTGCAGGGCGGGAGTTTCGTGGTGCATGGGCTTCCGCCCGGTCGATCAGTCGTCCTCGCGGCTACCCACACTTCGGGTAGTGTCACGTATCGGGGGAGTACTGTCGCGGCGGCGGGAGAATCGGACGTTCATCTGGTCCTAGGAGACGTCGATGACCATCAATGCGCGCTCGATGTCAAGATCACTGACATGCATGGAGCCCCGATAGCGCTTCGCCGTGGTGTGGTGCGGCCTTGGTCCGGTTCTCGATCCGAGTGCATCGTGGCGGGGGAGCATCTCTCGTGTGGTGGTGTGTCTTGGCCCTACTGGCTGGAATTGCAACCGTTGACCCTGGATGGCGTGGCGCGATGCCCGTTGGTCGCAGGGCCGTTCACGCAGTGCTCCGGGACCCTTCAGATCGAGTGGCCGGAGGGGCTTCAGGCGGAGGGGCGCGTCGTAACGGAAGCGGGCACCGGCATCGAAGGTGTCCTGGTCCGCGCATTCTGGCCATGGGTGCCTACAAAGTTCGTAGAGGAGGCTCTGGCGCAGTCGGTCACTAGCTCGAACGGTGCGTTCTCGCTGCCAAACCTCCCCCGGGGCCCAGTCGTGCTTGCGGTCTCGACGCCCGCCGGATACCAGACCCCCGCGCCGATCGACTACGATCCGGTCGGTTCTGGGGTCATCGCGATTGAAGTCGCGAGTGCTAGGGCCATTCGAGTCGTCGATGCCAACGGGCACTTACTCCCAGGGATCCGCGTCGGCGCG
The DNA here is from genome assembly GCA_026647295.1 of Planctomycetota bacterium. Classification (GTDB taxonomy): domain Bacteria; phylum Planctomycetota; class PLA2; order PLA2; family JAEUHO01; genus JAPKHB01. Next base: position 16,619 of record JAPKHB010000031.1, read on the forward strand.
GAGCGTTGTGTGCTTCCGGCAAGCGTGCCTGACACGCGTCCGGCCGTCGGCCATGCTGGGGCTCTGGGCCGCCACGGGGCGGCCGGGAGGCCCGCATGGCGCGCGCGCACACAGCCCCGTCGAAGGAACTGGTCGAAGGCCGCCGCCGGCTGGACGCCTGGCGGCAGACCCGAAAGACCCGGGCGATGCCCGAGGACCTGTGGGCCCTGGCCGCGCGCCTGGGCGCCCGCCATGGCGTGAGTCCCACGGCCCGGGCGCTGGGGCTGCGGTACGGGGCGCTGCGGGCGCGCGTCGACGCCGCGCGCCGCCCGGCCCCACCCCGGTTCGTGGAGGTCGGGCCGGCGCCGCCCGGCCCGGCGTGTCGGGTGGAACTCGAGGACGGGCACGGAGCCCGGATGCGTGTCGACCTGCCCCCGCAGGCCTGGCCCGTGCTGGAGGCGCTGGGGCGGCTGTTCCTTGGCCGGCGCGCGTGATCCAGCTCACGCCCCACATGCGCATCCTGGTGGCGCTGGAGCCGGCGGACTTCCGGCGCGGCATCGACGGCCTGGCCCGCCTGTGCCAGGAGGGCCTGGGGGCCGACCCCTTCCAGGGAACCGTGTTCCTGTTCCGCAACCGCCGGGGGACGGCGATCAAGGTGCTCGTGTACGACGGCCAGGGATTCTGGCTCTGCCACAAGCGGCTGTCCCAGGGGCGCTTTCGCTTCTGGCCCAATGGCACCCGCCCGGTGCGCCCGCTGGAGGCGCACCAGGTCCAGTTGCTGCTGTCGGGCGGCGACGCCGAGGCGCCGGCCCAGGTGCCCGGCCCGTGGCGGCGCCTGCCCCATCCGGTTTGAGGATCCCGCGGCGCAAGCCCCCGGCCCACGGAGCCGATCCTTTGGGGCAAGCGGTCCGCGCGCGAAGAACGCGATGCGGGCCTGACCTTGCGGAGCCGTACGATGACGGCCCAGGCCCACGGTGCGGCGGTCGACCTGAGCATGGACGAGCTCGAGCAGTTGGTCAAGCGGGTCAAGGCGCTGGGGGCCTCGGCGTCGGACGCCGAGGTGCTGGAGGCCCTCGTGGCCTCCTACGGCTACCTGACGGAGTTGATCCGGGACAAGCAGACGACGATCGGGCGCCTGCGCCAGATGCTCTTCGGGGCCAGCAGCGAGCGGACGGAGAAGGTGCTTTCGGCCGCGCCGGCGGGCCCGGCGGCGCCGGCCCCGCCGCGCCCCAAGGTCCCGGGCCACGGGCGCCAGGCGGCCACGGCGTACACCGGCGCGCGGCGCGTGGCGGTGCCCCACCGGGCCCTTCGGCCCGGCAGCCGGTGTCCGCACTGCCGGGGGACCCTGTGCGCCAAGGGGCCCCGGCGCCTGGTGCGCATCACGGCGGCCGTGCCGATCTCGGCAACGGTGTACGAGCAGGAGCGCATGCGCTGCAACCTGTGCGGCGAGGTGTTCACGGCCCCGGCGCCTACGGGGGTGGGCGAGGAGAAGTACGACGCCTCGGTGCCGAGCCTGATCGCCACGCTGCGCTACGGCACGGGCGTGCCGCTGTACCGCATCGCCCAGTTGCAGGCGGGGGCCGGCGTGCCGCTCTCGGCCTCGACGCAGTGGGACCTCCTGGCGCGCGCCGCCGGCGGGCTGGAACCGGTGCTGGCCGAACTGGTGCGCCAGGCGGCCCAGGGCGAGGTGCTGCACAACGACGACACGCCGATGGTGATCCTGGCCTTCCTGAAGGAGCGGCGCGAGCGCCCGGCCCCCGGCGGGGATGCCGACGAACGCACCGGCGTGTTTACGACCGGGATGGTGGCGCGGTGGGACGGGCGGCAGATCGTGCTGTACGCCACGGGGCGCCGGCACGCCGGGGAGAACCTGCTGGAGGTGCTGCGGCACCGGGCGCCCGAACTGCCCCCGCCGGTACAGATGTGCGACGCGCTCGAACGCAACCTTCCCCCCGGCCTTCCGACGAGGGTGGGCAACTGCTTGGTGCACGGACGCCGGCAGTTCGTGGACGTCGTATCCGGCTTCCCGGAGGCGGTGGGCCACGTGCTGGAGGAACTCGCGCTCGTGTACCGGGTGGACGAAGCGGCCAAGGCCCAGGGCCTGACCCCGGAGGAGCGACTGGCCCGGCACCAGGAGCAGAGCGGCCCGGTGATGGAGCGGCTCTACGCCTGGCTCGGGGCCCAACTCGACGAGCGCAAGGTCGAGCCGAACTCGGGGCTGGGCAAGGCGATCCGGTACGTGCGCAAGCGCTGGGATCGCCTGACGCTGTTCCTGCGCGTTGCGGGCGCGCCCCTGGACAACAACCTGTGCGAACGGATGCTCAAGCGCGCCATCCTGCACCGGAAGAACAGCCTCTTCTACAAGACCCAGAACGGGGCCCGGATCGGGGACCTGTACATGAGCCTGATCGCCACGGCCCGGGCGGCCCAGGCGGACCCGTTCGACTACCTGACGCAGCTCATCCGGCACGCCTCCGAGGTGGGGTTGGCCCCCGGGGACTGGATGCCCTGGAACTACCGGGAGACCCTCGCGGCGCGGGCTCCCGGCCCCGGCCCCTGACGCCGGCAAAGGCGCGGGCCCGATCGCGGCCCTCCCCCCAGCGAACGCCGGCCCCGGCGCCCAACGTGGGCGCGCCGCAGGCGTCCCGGCCCGGCCGCCCGCCCCGCCGGGCCGGAAAACCGAGGGTCCCGCACGCTTGCCGAAGGGACACGATGCCGCTTCTCCTCCTGGTACGCCTCCCACACCCGCGTGCCCGTCGCCGGGCACAGGCGCCGGTGCGCCGACTCCCGCACCCGCGCGTCGGTGAGCGCCTGTAGCTCCTCTAGGTTGGCCCAGTGCCGGCGATGGGGATCCAGGCCCAGGCGCTTGTCCCGGATGCGCCGCTCCACCTTCCCCTTCGCCTGCGGCGCGCGCGGCGGGCACGCATCCACGTGGAACCGCACCTCCATCGCGTAGCGGCGGTAGGCCCGGTTGATCTCGCCCCAGGCGCCCGCGCC
>JAPKHB010000310.1 GCA_026647295.1 Planctomycetota bacterium
ACAGCCGCTCCAGGTGTCGGGGTGTGACCCCCGCTTCTGCCGCCAGTTCCGTGATGCGCACCGCCCCGAAGCGTTGCCGGGCGAGGGCCACCGCCCGTCGGACCGCCCAGGGCGCCGCGCGGACCATGGCCCGGGGCCCGAGCAGGCGCCGGCAGGCCGCGACGCGCCCGGCGTCATCGCTCGCCTCGAGGACCCGGGCCTCGAGTTCCCTCCCGATGCCGGCCAACACGTCCGCGACGGGCAGACTGCGTCCCGTCAGTTCGTCGGCACGGACCCTTAGGAGGGCGGCCGAGCCCTCGGGTCGTAGCCGCACGCCAAAGAGCCCGATCCTGCCGGTCGGCCGCAGGTCGAGGTAGCGGTCGAGTTGGCCCACGACCGCCGCGCGGGGCTGCGTGACCGGCCGGCCATCCCCCGGGTCGAGGCGCTCGAAGGGGTCGCCGTGGTGGAAGACCAGTTCCGGGCAACCGTCCGGGAGGATGCGGTCGGTGGGCGGCGCGGAGGCAAGCGCGCCCTCCAGCGCCCAGAAGCAACGCACCAGCCGGTCCAGCGGCGGGCCGGGGGCGATCTCGCGGTAGCGCAGCACGGGGCGCAGCATACGTCCGCGTCGCTACCCGAGTTGCGCGAGGCGTTCCAGGTCGGCTGGGCGCCCGGCGTCGACCCACAGCCCGTGGGGCAGGAGCGCGGGCAGGATGCGTTCGCCCTGTCCGGCGAGCCGCAGGTAGGGGGCCAGGATGGAGAACGTCCCCTCCTCGTCCAGGCGGTCCAGCAGCCGGGGCGCGATCACGTGGATGCCCTGGAAGGCCAGGGCCCGCACCTCCCCCGCGGGCGCCCGCGCGGTCTCCTTCAGGCCCCGGTCCTCGTCCATTCGGCCGCACAGCCCGTGGGCATCGAAGAGCAGCGCCCGCCGGCTCGGGCGGGTCGCGACGAAGAGGGTGGCGAGGGCGTCCGCCGCCCGGTGGGCCGCCAGGAGCGCCCCCAGGTCCACGTCGGTGACCACGTCGACGTTGTGCAGCAGGATCGGGCCGGTGCGTTCGAAGAGGTGGCGCGCGGCCTTGAGGCCGCCGCCGGTTTCGAGCGGGCGCGGCCCCTCGTCGGAGAAGCGCACGTCCAGGCCGAAGTCGCGGCGCGCGAGCACGAACTCCTTCACCAGGCCCGCAAAGGGCGAGACGTTGATCACGAGCCGCGTCACGCCGGCCGCCTTGAGCCGCTCGACCACCCGCTCGAGCAGGGTGCGGCCTCCCGCGCTCACCAGGGCCTTGGGCCGGGTGTGGGTCAGCGGCCCAAGGCGCGTGCCGCGTCCGGCCGCGAAGACCATCGCCTCCATGGCGTGCCTAGCCCGGCCCGCCGGGCCAGTGGGGGCGTTCGTGGTGCGTGAGTTCCACGCGTGCGGGCTCGGCGGCCTCGCCGAGCGCGCGGGCGAGGCGTTCGGCGAAGTACACCGACCGGTGCTGCCCCCCGGTGCAGCCGAACAGCACCTGCAGGGCGTCAAAGCCCCGCGCGCGGTAGACCGCGATCTGCTGTTCCACCAGCGCGGCGGCGGCCTGGAAGAAGCGCTCGCACTCGGGGTGCTCCTCCAGGAAGCGCGCCACGTCGGCGTCCGCGCCGGTGCGCAGCGCGAACGCCCCCACGCGGCCGGGGTTGGGCAGTGCGCGGCAGTCGAAGACGAAGCCCCCGCCGTGCCCGGCTTCGTCGGCCGGGATCCCCCGGCGGTAGCTGAAGCTGCCCACGCGCACGCACAGGGCTCCCGGCGCCGGTGCGGCCGGCGCGTCCCACCCCGGGTGGACGGCGATGCGCTCGAGCACCTCCCGGAGCACGGGGAAGTCGGCCAGCGAGTCGTCTTCGGCCAGCCGCGCCCGGATCTCGCGCACGGCGGGCGGGATGCGGCGCAGGAAGTCGGGCTTGCGCTCGAACAGGCCGAGGAATCCGTAGGCCGCAAGGCCCTGCAGGATGCGCATCCAGACGAAACCTGGGAAGAGCGCCAGGAAGGCCCCCCGGTCCACCGCCACGCGCTCCCCGAGGCGGGCGAGGTAGCCGTCGAGCAGGCCCGCGCGGGCCGCCGGCGGGATGGCGGCCTTGCCCTCGTAGAGCAACTTGGCCACGTCGTATTGCGGTGCGCCGCGCATCCCCCCCTGGTAGTCGAGGAACCAGGGCGCGCCGTCGCGCACCATCACGTTGCGCGACTGCAGGTCGCGATAGAGGAAGTGCTCGGGCCGCGCCCGGCCCAGGCGGGCCGCCAGCCGCTCGAAGTCGCGTTCGAGCCGGCCCTCGTGGAACTCGATGCGGGCCAGCCGGAGGAAGTGGAAGCGGAAGGCGTGCAGGTCGGTGAGGATCGCGCGTTCGTCGTAGGTCGTGCGGGGGTAGGCCCGCTCGAAGTCCACGGCGCGTCCGCCGTCCACCTGGAAACGCACCAGCGTGGCCAGCACCTGCTCGTAGAGGCGGTGGACCCCGGCGGGCCACGCGTCCCCGGTGCGCGTGCGCTCGGTGGCCAGGTGGTCGTACAGGGTGACGTCGCCCAGGTCCTCCACGAGGTACGCCTGTTCGTCGGCGGCGGCGGCGAGCACCTGCGGCACCGGCAGCCCCAGCCGGGCGAAGGACCCGGAGAAGGAGAGGAAGGCGCGGTTCTCGAGCCGGTCGGGGCCGAGCACGCCGATGGCCCGGCGGCCGTCGGCGGCGAGCAACCGCACCATCCGCCGGCGGCTGCCCTCTTCCGGCAGCGCCTGGCGGGCCACGGGCGCCACGCCAAAGGCCTGCTCGAACAGGGGGCCCAGCACGTCGGGCGGGGCCGCGCGCGATCCGGGGGCGGAGGGAGGCGCCGTGCTCATCGGGCGGCGGGCGCCCCGGGGCTGCGCGTGAGGTGGTCCACCAGGTCCATCTTCGTGAGGATCCCCACCAAGCGCCCTTTGGCGTCGGCGACCAGGGCGGCGCGGTCCTGGGCGAAGACCTCGCGCAGCACCCGCGCGTCTTCCTCCGGGGCCAGCGGGCGCACGGTGCGGTCCATGACTTCGGCGATCGCGCTGCCCGGCGCGGCGTGGCCGTCCACCAGGCGCGCCAGGAGGTCGCTCTCGGTCACCAGGCCCACCAGGCGGCCGTCGTCCACCACCGGCACCTGGCTGATGCCCTTCTCCTTCATGCGCGCGATGGCCTCGGCGACGGTGGCCGAGGACGGGAGCGTGACCAGCACGCGCGGGCCCACGGTGCGCAGCAGGTCCGCCAGCGATTCCGTCTCCCAGCGGCTGTCGGTGAAGCCGTTGGCCCGCATCCACTGGTCGTCGAGGAACTTGGTCATGTAGTTGCGCAGCGAGTCCGGGAGGAGGGTGACCACGCGCTTGCCCGGCCCCAGGCGCCGGGCGACCTGCACGGCCGCCCACGCGGCCGAGCCCGACGAACCGCCGACGAGCAGCCCCTCGTGCCGGATGAGCCGGCGCGCCATCAGGAAGGAGTCGCGGTCGTTGGTCTTGACCCACTCGTCCACCAGCGAGCGGTCCAGCACCTCCGGCACGAAGTCGTAGCCGATGCCCTCGACCTTGTACGGGGCGATCGGCCCGGGCCCCGCCAGGATCGAGCCCTCCGGATCCACGCCCACGACGTGCACGCCGGGGACCGCCTCGCGCAGGCGCCGGGCCACGCCGGTGAGGGTCCCCCCCGTGCCGGCCGTGAGCACGACGGCGTCCAGGCGGCCTCCGGTCTGCTCGACGATCTCCGCGCCCGTGCCGTGGTAGTGGGCGTCGGGGTTCGCCGGGTTGGCGTACTGGTCGAGGATGTGGGCGCGCGGGAGGATGGCCTGCAGTTGGCGGGCCACCCCGATGTGGCTCTCGGGGCTGTCCCAGGCGGCCTCGGTGGGGGTGCGGATGATCTCGGCGCCGAGCGCCTCCAGCACGAGTTGCTTCTCGCGGCTCATCTTCTCGGGCATGGTGATGATCATGCGGTAGCCCTTGATGGCCGCCGCGAGCGCCATGCCGATGCCGGTGTTCCCGCTGGTGGGCTCGATCAGCGTGTCGCCGGGCCGGATGCGCCCGGCCGCCTCCGCCTCTTCGATCATCCGCCGCCCGATGCGGTCCTTCACCGAGCCGCCGGCGTTGAGGAACTCGCACTTGGCGAGCAGTTCGCAGCCCGTGTCGCGCCCCAGGGTCCGCAGGCGCACCATCGGCGTGGCGCCGATGGCTCCGAGGATCGAGTCCAGGATGCGCTCCACGCGGGCTCCTCCGGGCGCCCGGGCCGGGCGGGGCCGAGAGCCTACTACGGAGCGGCCGACCCGGGCCCCCCCCGGGCGGAGTCCCCGGCGCCCGTGGGGGGCCGTCGGGGTGCGATCGAACAACGCGGCGACCGCCGCGCGCCTACTCGGCGTACTTCACGCCTCACCCGTAGGGCGTCGTGCGCGCCACCGCCGGGGCCCGGCCCTGCGTGACGG
>JAPKHB010000311.1 GCA_026647295.1 Planctomycetota bacterium
GGCCTGGGGCCGGCGAGCGACACCACCGTCGAGCGCAACTGCTTCGTGGCCGTCTCCGACACGCCGCTCTTCGAGGGCCGGGCGCTCAACTGGACCTACGGCGCCGCGCCGGGCCCCAACCGGCTGGTGTGCCGGCACAACGTCTTTCGGGCGAGCCACCGGCTGATCTTCCGCGACTGGTCGCCGGCGCTGGGCGGCGCGCTGGAGGCCTGCGCCTTCGCCCGCGAGGCGACGCCCGGCGCCGGCGGCGTGTTCTCGTTCGAACACTTCGCCACCAGCGACCAGGGCACGAACCTCGGCCACCGCCTCCAGGATCCGATCACGCGGGAGGACGACCGGGCGGTGACCCAGTGGGCCTCGCCGGGACCGTACGAGACCACCCGCGAGCGCACGCTTTCGGTCCGGGTGACGGACGGCGCCGGCCTCCCCCGGGCCGGCGTCGCGGTCCGGGTGCGCGACCGCGCCGGGACCCTGGTGGGCAGCGCCGCCACCGACGCCGCGGGGCGGGTGGCCCTGCGGCTCGTCACCGAGCGCATCCGCAACGGCCCCAGCGTGGACGCGCGCGGGCCCTTTGGCGTCGACGTGGACGGGGGCGCCTTTGCGACCCAGGCCGACCTCGCCGCCGCCCGCGCCCTGCTCGTTTCGCTCGGCGAGCCGGCCACCGGCGTGTGGGACGCGGAGCCGCCGCCGGCGCCGGGCCCGGTGGGCGCGCTCGCCGCCAGCGCGAGCCGCGTCGTCGCGTGGTGGCCCGAGCCCCCAGACGCGGCGGGCGTGGCGGCCTACCTCGTCTACGCCGACGGAGAGCTCCTCGCCGTGCGCACGACGCCCGAGGCGGTGATCAGCGGCCTGGACCCCGACCGCGACGTGCGCATCGAGGTGGAGGCGCTGGACCACGGCGGCAACCGCTCGCCGCGCTCCGATCCCGTCACGGTGCGCACGCGGCCCGAGGACCGCGGTCCTTGAGCGCCTTGCGCGCCGCCCCCCGGCCCGGGGGGGCCCCGCTGCGCGTGCTGCACCTGCGCAACAGCGACCGCATGAGCGGGCCGGAGCGCCTCCTCGTCGAGCAGTGCCGGCGCCGCGCGCCGGACGTGGTTCCGGTGGTCGCGGCGTTTGCCACCCGGGGGCGCCCCCCCCCGGCCCTGCTCGCCGCCGCCGCCGCGACCGGGGTGGCGGTCGAGGCGCTGGCGCAGCGCCACGCCTACGACCGGCGCGTGTTGCGCGCGCTGGACGAAGCCATCGCGCGCCACGCGCCCCAGGTCCTGGTCGGCCACGACTACAAGGCCAACTGGGCGCTCGCGCGCGCGGCCCGGCGCCACGGCCTTCCCGCGGGGGCGGTGCTCCACGGCTACACGGGCGAGGACCTGAAGGTCCGCCTCTTCGAGTGGCTCGACCGCCGCCGGCTCGCGCGCCTGGACGCCGTGGTCTGCGTCTCGGAGGCGCAGCGCGCGGCGCTTTGCGCCCGGGGCCTTGCGGCCGCGCGCGTGCACCTCATCCCCAATGCGATCGACGCCGACGCGGTGGCCCGGGAGGCCGCCGCCGGCCGCGAGCCCACGCGCAGGGCCTGGGGGATCGGCCCCGAGGAACGCGTCGTCCTGGCGCTGGGCCGGCTAAGCCCCGAGAAGGGCCTGGCCGGCCTGCTCGAGGCCTTCGCGGCGCTGCCGGCGCCCGCCGCCGCGCGGGCGCGGCTGGTCCTGGTCGGCGACGGCCCGCTGCGGGCCGCCCTCGGGCGCCGGGCCAACGCCCCCGACCTCGCCGGGCGCGTGCGGCTTGCGGGCTGGAGCGCCGATCCGTTGGGCTGCCTCGGCGCGGCCGACGCCTTCGTGCTTCCGTCGTTGCGCGAGGGCCTGCCCCTGGCCCTGCTGGAGGCGCTGGCGGCGGGCCTGCCCACCGCGGCGAGCGCCGTCGGGGGGGTTCCGGGGGCCCTGGAAGGGGCGGGTCTCCTGCTCCCCCCGAAGGACCGGGCCGCCTGGACGGCCGCCCTCCGGCGGTTGCTCGACCCCGACGCCGAGATCCAGGCGCTGGCCCGCACCGGCCCCGCGCGGGTCCGGGAGCGCTTCGGGGCCGAACGGCAGGTCCGGGCGCTGGAGGCCCTGTACCGCTCGCTGGCCCGAGAGGCCACGTAAAGCCTCGGACACCGCCGGCTTGCATGCGCGCGGGCGCCCGGGCATGATCCTCGCGGGAGGCCCCGCATGAACCGTTCCGTCCTGATCCTCGTCGCCTTCGTCTGCGGCCTGGCCGCGCTGGTCAGCCTGCTGCTCTTTCCGCTCGTGAGCTTCGAGGGAGGGTCCTCCCGGGCCATCAACGGCGGCGCCGTCGGCGTGTTCATGATCCTCTTCGCCTTCGGCGCGGCCCTGCACATGTTCGCCGCCTTCTTCAAGTTGACGGCGCGCCTGGGCGTCACCGAGGGCCAGGCGATGCTGCGCTCGATGCTCTGCTTCAAACTGGTCGCCATGCTCGGCCTCGCCCTCCTCATCGACGGCAGCGGGCGTGGCACTTGGGGCGTGGGCTTCTGGCTCGCCTGGCTCGCCTCGCTGATCGGCGGGTTCGGCCTGTTCCTGGCCGAGAACCCCGAGGTGGCCCGCAAGCTGGCCGAGGCGGCCGCCGCCACCAAGGGGGACGGCGGAGCGCCCGGCGGCCCGGCCTAGCGCCGGCCCCGCCCCATGCTGGCGGCTGCCGACCTCTCGCAGGTCACCGACGCCCTGGTGATCCTGGCGGCGGCGGCCGTCGTCGCGGTCGGGGCGCAGCGGCTGGGCCTGGCCCTGGTGCCGGCCTACCTCCTGGCCGGCGCCGTCATCGGACCGCACGCCCTGGGCGCCGTCTCGCGCCCCGAGAGCCTCGAAGGGCTCTCGCACTTCGCCATCATCCTGCTGCTCTTCGGCATCGGCCTCGACCTGCACCTGGACGCGCTCAAGGGGCGGCTGGTGGCGCTGCTGGTGGCCGGCGGCGGGGCCTGCCTCCTGTGCGTGCTGGCCGGCTGGCCGCTCGCCGCGCTGCTCGGGCTGGACCTCCCCGGCGCGCTCGCCGTCAGCATGACGCTCGCCCTCTCGTCGACGGCCGTGGTCCTCAAGTACCTCGGGCAGCGGCGCGAACTGGACCTCGCCCAGGGGCGGCTCTCGCTCGCGATCCTGGTCATCCAGGACCTGGCCGTGCTGGCCATGCTCGCGGTCCTGCCGGCGCTCGCGCGCGCCAAGGGCGCCGCGGTCGACTCCGCCGAGGGCAGCGCCCCCACGCTGCTGGGCGTCGCCGGCCTGCTCGCGCTGGTGCCCGTGGCGCGCTGGGCCGTCCCCCGGGGCCTTCGGCTGGTGCTGAAGGTGACCTCGCCGGAGGTGCTGCTGCTGCTCGGGCTCGCCTTCGCGGTGGGCACCGCGGTGCTCACCCAGGGGCTGGGCTTCAGCCTCGAGATGGGCGCCTTCCTCGCCGGCTTCGTGCTCTCGTGCACCCCCTTCCGCGTGCAGATCGGGGCCCAGGTCGCCCCGGTCCGCGACGTGCTCCTGGCCTTCTTCTTCGCCCTCCTGGGCATGCACTTCGACGGGCAGGCCGTGCTGGCCGGCGGGCTCGTCGTGCCGGTGACGCTGGTCGTGATGCTGGCCGCCAAGGCGTTGCTGATCGGCGGCGTGTGCTGGGCCGTGGGCGCGACGGGGCCCATCGCGCTCACCGTCGGCACGCTGCTCGCGCAGGGCGGCGAGTTCAGCCTCGTGCTGCTCGCCTTCAGCGGCAAGCTGGGCCTTGTGCCCGCGGAGACCCGGGCGCTGCTGATCGCCGTCGTGATCCTCTCGCTGCTGCTCACCCCGGCCGTGGCGGCGCTCGGGCGGGCCCTGGCCCAGGGCCTCGGCCGGCTGCCGATCGCACCCTGGATCCGGGCCCGCGTGGCGGAGTGCGAAGGCCAGGGCGCCGCGCACCGGGCGCGGGCGGGCCACGTGCTGATCGCCGGCTTCGGCCCGGCCGGGCGGCGCATCCTGGGGGAACTCGCCAAGGCCGGCGTGCCGGCGCTGGTGATCGAGATGAACGCCGTCACGGTCCGCACCGAGGGCGCGCTCGGCCGCGACATCCTGCTCGGGGACGCCGGCAACGCCGAGGTGCTCCGCGCCGCGGGCATCGAAGCGGCGCTCGGCCTGGTCCTGGCCATCCCCGACGAGGCCGCGACGCGGCGCGCCTGCGAGCAGGCCCGTCAGATGCGCCCCGACCTCCTGATCGCCGTGCGCAGCCGCACCGCACGGGGCCTGGGCCAGTTCCTGGGCATGGGCGCCGACCTCGTGGTGGCCGACGAACTGTCCGGGGCGGACGCGCTCGCCCGGGAACTCGTCAGCTCCCATTTGGGGAGCTTGGATGCGCCCTCGAAGCGATGATCCAGGCCCAGCGCGGCAAGCTGCTCAAATTCCGCCTTCGAATCAACGCGGGAAGGG
>JAPKHB010000312.1 GCA_026647295.1 Planctomycetota bacterium
GGGCGCCGCGTCCGGCCCCGGAGCCGCGGCGTCGCCCGGGTTGCTGCCCTCCCCGCCGACGTCGTCCCCGCCGGCGTCTCCGTCGCCGTCGCGTCCGGCCGCCCCGCCGCGATCCCTCCCCGCCCAGCCGCGCCCCGCCCCCGCCCCGCCCGGTGCCTCCGGGCCGCCGCGCATCCAGCGCAACCTCGACTTCCTCTCCGGATCGTGAACCGTCCGGAGCGGGGCGCCTGGGTAGCATCGCCGCCCAGATGATCCCGCCCGTTCCCGGCGCCGGCGACCCCGAGCCCTTCGAGCCCGGGCGCTTCCGCCCCCGTCCGCTGGCCGGCCGGGCCCACCTGGCCGAACTCGGGCGCTTCGGCCGCCCGGTCGAGCCGGGCGACACGGCGGAGCGCTTCCTGCGCTCCCTGCCCGGATTCCTCGGCGCCGCCCGCCTCCAGGCGCTCGCGCAGGCGGTGGTCGACGCCCGGCGCGCCGGCCGCGGCGTGCTCGCGGGCCTGGGCGGGCACGTCATCAAGGTCGGCCTGGCCCCGCTGTGGATCGACCTCGCCCGGCGCGGCTTCGTGAGCGGCTTCGTGCTCAACGGGGCCGCCGCGATCCACGACGCCGAGGTGGCGCTGGCCGGCGCCACCTCCGAGGACGTGGGCGGCGGGCTCTTCGACGGCACCTACGGCAGCGCCGCGGAGACCGGCGCGCTCTTCGCGCGGGCGGCGGCGCGTGCGGCGCGCGAGCGCACGAGCCTGGGCGCGGCCCTGGCGGTGGAACTCGCGGCCGCGCGGCCGCCGCACGCCGCCCACAGCCTCCTCCTGGCCGCGCACGACTTGGGGCTGCCGGTCACCGTGCACGTCGCGCTCGGCACCGACACCGTGCACATGCACCCGGAGTGCTCGGGCGCCGACCTGGGGGCTGCGACCCACGCCGACTTCCTGCGCCTGGCCACCCTGGTCGAGGGGCTGGACCAGGGCGTCTACCTCAACGTGGGCAGCGCGGTGCTGTTGCCCGAGGTGTTCCTCAAGGCCGTGGCGATCGTGCACAACGCCTGGGCGGCCGAGGGCCGCGCCGGGCGCGTGCGCATCACCACCGGCAACCTGGACATGCTGCGCCACTACCGCCCGCGCGTGAACGTGCTCGAGCGGCCGGCCGAGCGCGGCCTGGACGTCTCCGGCCACCACGAACTCCTGGTGCCGCTGCTTCGGCTGTGGATCCTCACGCTGGCCGCGGAGGGCGCCTGATGCGGCCGCTGCTCGAGGTGCTCCAGGGCCTTGGCGCCCCGCGCGTGCTGGTGGTGGGCGACCTGATCCTGGACCGCTACCTGACCGGCGTCGTGGAGCGCATCAGCCCCGAGGCGCCCATCCAGGTGCTGCGCGTCGAGTCCGAGACCGAACGCATCGGCGGGGCGGGCGCCGTGGCCGTGTACCTCGCGGTGCTGGGGGCGCGGCCGGTGCTGGTCGGCCTGCTCGGCGAGGACGCGGCGGCGCGGCGCGTGACCGAACTCGCCCGGGCCCAGGGCGTCGACCTGCGCGCGGCGGCCGAAGCGGGCCGGCGCACCAGCGTGAAGACGCGGCACCTGGCCCGCAGCCACAGCACGGCCCAGCAGGTGCTGCGCGTGGACGAGGAGACCGTGGACGGGGTCGGGCCCGCGGCCCGCGCGCGGCTCGAGGGCCTGCTCACCGAGGCGCTGGGCACGGCCGAACTGGTGCTGGTGAACGACTACGGCAAGGGCCTGCTGGCGCCCGACCTCCTGGCCTGGCTCCTGCGCGCGGCCCGGGCCCGGGGCCTGCCCGTGCTCGTGGACCCCTACAAGGGCTCCGAGTTCTCCCGCTACCGCGGCGCGACCGGGCTCACGCCCAACCGGCCCGAGGCCGAGGCCGCCACCGGCGTCGCGGTCGCCGACCTCGCCGGGGCCGAGGCCGCGGCGACCCGGCTGATCGAGGCGCTCGACCTCGACTTCGCCCTCGTCACGCTGGACCGCGAGGGCATGTGGCTCAAGTCGCGCGGCGCACCGGGGCTGCACCTGCCGACGACGCCCCGCGAGGTCTTCGACGTGACCGGCGCCGGCGACATGGTGCTCGCCGTGCTCGGGCTGGCCCTCGCCGCGGGCGCCGGGCTGGCGGAGGCGGCGGCGCTGGCCAACGTCGCCGCCGGGCTCGAGGTCGAGCGCGTGGGGGCGGTGCCCATCCGCCGCGACGAGATCGCCGCCCGGCTCGCCCTGGCGGGCGACGCGCGCCGGGCCAAGCTCGTCGGCCGCGAGGAGGTGGCGGCGCTCGCCGCCCGCCACCGGGCCGCCGGGCGGCGCATCGTGTTCACCAACGGCTGCTTCGACCTCCTGCACGCCGGCCACGTGCGCTACCTGGCCGCGGCCCGCGCCGAGGGCGAGGTGCTGGTGGTGGGGGTGAACGACGACGCCGGCGTCGCCCGCCTCAAGGGGCCGGAGCGCCCGCTCAACACGCTGGGCGACCGGCTGGAGGTGCTCGCCGCCCTGGCGTGCGTGGACCACCTGGTGGTCTTCTCCGAGGACACGCCCGCCGCGTTGATCGCCGACCTCGCCCCCGACGTCCTGGTGAAGGGGGCCGACTGGCGCGAGAAGGGCGTCGTCGGGCGCGACCTCGTCGAGGCCCGCGGGGGCCGCGTGGTGCTCGTCGACCTCTTCGAAGGGCGCAGCACGACGGGCCTGGTGGACCGGATCCGCGGGCGGTGACGCCAGCCGGCGCGCCGCCCCCCGCGCTCCGGCGCACCCCGTTGGCCGAGCGCATGGCCGAGGCCGAGGCGGGCTGGGATCGACGGCTGTTGGGGCTGGGCGGCGTCGTCCTCTTCGTCTTCGCGATCGCCCCGCGCCCGCGGTGGGCGGGAGCGGCCAGCCCGGGAGCCCGCGTCTGGCCCTGGGAGGTGGACCCCTGGCTGCTCCTGCCCTCCTGGCTGCCCCTGGGCCTTGCCGCGTGGATGGTGCTGATGGCGCGCGCCCCGGCGGGGCGCCGCCGGGGGCCCGCGTTGCTCGGCCTGGGCGCGCTCGTGCTGGTGGCGGAACTCCTGCTCTTTCCTCCGCACCCCGCGCTTCACTCCGCGGGAGTCGGCGCGTGGATGCTGCTCCAACTCCTGGGCGTCGCGCTGATCGCGGGGGGCAACCGCAGCTACCGGCGCCACGGGCGCGCGCCACGCGGCGCCTACGTGGGCGCGCTCGGGGGTGCCTGCCTGCTCGCGGCGCTGGCCTACTCCGCCGCGCAGCACCTCGCGCAGCCGGGTGCGACGGCGACGACCCTGTCCGGGGAACTTGACGAGCCCTTGATCTTCTTTTGGGTGCTTGCGCTGGGACCAAGCGCGCTGCTGGCGGTGCTCCTGCTGGCCCGGCCGGCGCCCTCCGGCCTGCCGGCCATGCTCTCCATCAGCCTGCGCTGTCCGCTGGGGTTCCTCGTCCTGCAGATGGCCGTCCTCGCGCTGCTGGGCGGAGGCGTGGAGGGCGTGTTCGGACTGCTCGGCGTCGTTCGTGCGCTTGCCGTCATCGGCGGTGCCGTCCTGGCCGTCGCGGTCGGGGCCGCGCGCTTCTCCGAGCCCCTCGCCGGGCGTCCGGAGCGCGTGCGTGACCTCGAGCGCACCTTCGAGTGACCGGCCCCGTAGAATCCGGCGCCCATGCCCCCGTCTTCGTCCCCGCGCCGCGCCGTGTTCCTGGACCGGGACGGGACCCTGATCCACGACCCGGGCTACCTGGGCGACCCCGAGGGCCTGCGCCTGCTGCCGGGCGTGGCCGACGCGCTGCGCGCGCTCGACCGGGCCGGCTTCCTTCTCGTGGTGGTGACGAACCAGAGCGGCATCGCCCGCGGCCGCTACACGCTGGCCGACTACGAGCGCGTCGAGCGGCGGCTCACGGAGGTGCTGCGGGCCGAGGGCGTGGAACTGGCCCGCACCTATTTCTGCCCCTTCCACCCCGAGGGCACCGTCGCGCCCTTCGCCGTCGAGCACGAGGACCGCAAGCCCTCCCCGGGCATGTGGTGGCGCGCGCGGGACGACCTCGGGCTCGACCTCGGCGCGTGCTGGACCGTGGGGGACGGCGAACGCGACGTGGTGGCGGGCAAGCGGGCCGGCACCCGCGCGGTGCTCCTGGCCGGGGGGCGCGACAAGTGGCCGCTGCCGGTCGGAGGGCCCTACGACCCGGACTTCGTGGCGCTGGACTTGCGCGAGGCGGCGCTCTACGTCCTGCGCGCGGAGGGGCGGCCGCTGCCCGCGCGCCCGGGGGCGGCGCTCGCGCCATGAGCGGTGCGCCCAAGGTCCTCGCGCTGGCGGCGCTGGAGGCGGCGCTCGCGGCGCGCCGGGCCCGCGGGTTCACTCTGAATTCCATTGCGCAGGATGGGACGGCTATGACTTCCTATTCCCTGAGCGGACAGCGCC
>JAPKHB010000313.1 GCA_026647295.1 Planctomycetota bacterium
GGACGGCGCGGCGCCGGCCGCGCCCGAGGCCGCCGCCCCGGCCGCGGACGCTGCGGCGGACCCGACCCGGGCCGGGACCCGCGGCGCGCCGTAGCATGGCGCGCCATGGCTAGGATCGCCACCCGGGGCCGGCTGGGCCTCCTGCTCCTGGTCGTCCTGGTCGGGCTGGCGGGGACCGGCCTACGGCGCCTCCTGGCGAGCCCGGGGTGCGCCCGCGTCTGGTACGAGGTGCGCAGCGTGTTCGGCCCGGGGCCCGGGGGGGACCTCGTGCTGGAGGTGGACTCGCTCGCGGGCGTGCGCCTGGGCGACCCGGTCTACGCCCACGACCCGGCGCGCGGCGCGCGCCCGCTGGCCCACGTGGCCTGGCTCTCCGCGCCCGGGACGCCCCCGCGCATCGGGGTCCGCGGCGCCGCGGGCGAACGCCTTCCGCCGCACGCCCGCCTGCACCGCCTGGAGCCCACGCGGCGCCTGGGCGAGTCCCTGGCCAAGGCGGTCCCGCCCGCCGACCGGGAGGCCTTCGCCGCGCGGCTCGGGGAGCGGGCGCTGGCCGTGTGGCGCGAGGCCCTCGAGCCCGAACTCGGGCGCCGGCTGCCGGCCTTCCTCGCCCGCCTGGATCCGGAGCGGGATCCGGCCACGCGCGCGCTGCTCGAGGGCCTGGGCGCCACGCTGTGGGCGCGGCTCGATCCCCTGGTCGGCGAACTCACGCGCGCGGTGCGCAAGGCGCTGGACGACGAACTGGGCTTCCTGGACCGCATGGGCCTCCTGTGGAAGGTGGCCACGGGGGACGACAAGGGGCTGGAGCGCAAGGTGCTCCCCGTGGCGCGCGCGGCCAGCGAGCGCTGGTGGGAGGAGAACCGCGGGCGCGTGCTCGAGGCGGTGGGCGGCGCCCTCGCGGCGCATCGCGCGGACCTCCTGCGCTGGGCGGGGGCGCAACTCGCCGGCGCGGCGCGCGCGGAGTTGCTGGAGCCCGTGCTCGCGCAGCAGCGCGGCCGCCTCGAGGCCGAGGCCGAGGCGCTGCTCGGCGAGGCCGCCGACGCCTTCGTGCGCGGCCCCGACGGCGCGCTGCGCGTGCGCTTTGCGGCCGTCGTGCGGGACGCGCTGCTCGGCAAGCGTTCCGCGCTGCTGCTCCTCGAACCCCGGGAGGGCCCGTGAGCGCGGCCGAGGCGCCGCGCGGGCTCCTGGAGGCGCGGGGCCTGTGGCTCGAGGTGGCGGGCCGGCCCCTGCTCGAAGCGAGCGACTTCAGCCTGCGCGACGGGAGCTTCGTGCTCCTGGTGGGACCGAGCGGAAGCGGCAAGTCGCTGCTCACGGACGTGCTGCTCGGGCTGGTGGGGCTTGCGACGCCGGGCCTACGGGTGGGCGGCTCGCTCACCCTGATGGGGCGCGAACTCCTGGGCGCGCCCCCCGAGGCGCGCCTGCCCGAGGTCGCGGCCGTGTTCCAACTCCACGCGCTCGGCCTCTTCGACGACCTCACGCTGGAGCAGAACCTGCGGCTCGGCGGGGGCGACCCGGACCGCGCGCGGGCGCTGGCCGCACGCCTGGGGCTCGGCGCCGAGGCGCTGCGCACGCGCGCGGCGCAGGCCTCCGGGGGCGAGCGCATGCGCACCGCGGTCGCCCGCGCGCTGCTCGGGCCGGCCGGCGTGCGGGTCTACGACGAGCCGAGCACCGGCCTCGATCCCGTCTCGGTGGAACGGGTGGTGGGCGCGATCCGCGAGTACCACGCCCGGCTCACGCTCGTCGTGACGCACGACCACGCGGCCTTCCTGGCGCACGCCGACCAGGTGCTCCTGCTGGACCCGGCGAGCCGGCGGTTGGTGGCGCTCGATCCGCAGCCGGGCCTGGGCGCGCGCCTGCGCGGCGCGCTCGAGGCGCGCGCCGGCCCCGAGCCCGCGCGCAAGGCCCGCCCCGGGCGGCTGGCGCGGCTGGCCGCGGCGCTCGATCGCCTCGGGGAGGGCACGCTGCGGGCGCTGCTCGACCTTGGCGCCGTGCTCACCTTCCCGCTCGGGCTCCTGCGCGCGCTGCACCCGGTGCACGGCCCGCGCTGGCGCCGCTGCCTCGGGCGGGACCTCGCGCCGGCCGTGGTCGCGTTCGTGGCGCTGGGGGCCGTGCTGGTCGCGCTCACGGCGACCTGGTTCCTCTTCGAGCGCATGCCCCAGCGCGACGTCGCCGAGCCGCTCCTGCAAGACGACATCGTGGCCGGCCTGGGCCTGATCTCGGTGCGCGTGGTGGTGCCGCTGCTCGCCTCGGTGCTGCTCGCGGCCAAGCTCGGAGCCTCGGCCAGCGCCTCCTTCGGGCAGATGAGCCTCGGGCGCCAACTCGCCGCGCTGCGGCTGCTCGGGCACGGCGCGCGCCGGCACCTGTTGTGGCCGACCGCGGCCGGCCAGGTGCTGGCCGCGTGGGTGGGCACGGCCGTGGCCACGGCCCTGGCCTTTGGCACCTCGCTGTGCGTCTTCCTCGTCCAGCACCCCGGCTGGGGGGCGCGCTGGTTCGGGCGCGCCTACGCCTCCCAGGTGGAGGCCTCCGACCTCGGGTGGGTGGCCGCCAAGGCGGCGGCCAGCGCGCTCGCCGTCGCCGCCGCGGCCTGGCGCATGGGCGCCGGCCCCAAGGCCGACTCCGGGGCGGTGGTGCGCGGGATCCACCGCACGCTGCTCCTCGCCCTGCTGCTGGTGCTCGCCGTACACGCGGCCTTTGCGTTCCTGGAGTTCTGATGCCCCGCCGCGCGGCCTGGCTCCAACTCGCCGGCGTCCTGCTCTTCACCGGGGCGATGCTCCTGCCCGCCTACCACCTGCGCACCTACCCGGGGCTCGAGCACCTGCCCCCGGGCTCCTACCTGCTGCCGGAGGCCCGCGAGGAGGTGCCCGCCGCGGAACTCCTGGCGGGGCTGGTGGCCTGGCTGGAGGGCCGCGGCAGCGCAGGGCTGTGGGCGGCCCGCCGCTGGTACCCCTTCGCGCTCGCGCCGCTGTGGCTGCTCGCGCTGCTCGCCGCCGGCCGCGTGCGCCGGCACCCGCGCCCGGCGTGGCGGCGCGGGTTCGGGCTGGCGCTGCTGGGCGTCTCGGCGGGCGTGGCGGCCTTCGAGTGGGCCTACCTGCACGCGGACTACGTGGGCTTCCTCGGGCCCGCGCTCGCCCGGGCCGAGGTCGTGCTCGCCTGGGGCTTCGTGCTCGGGCTCCTCTTCTGGCGCCGGCGCGGGGCCTGGAGCCCCGCGGCGTTGGAGGCCACGGTGGCGGCCCAGGCCCTGCTCGCCCTGGTGCACGCCTGCACGCTTCCTTCGACCGACGCGCGCTGCTGGTGGGACGGGCACGAACTGGGCTCGTTGTGCCGCGCGCTCGGGCAGAACTACCGCCCGGCCTTCTGGGTGGGCCTCGCCGGCCTGCTGCTGGCGGCGCTGCCGGCCTACCTGGGCCCCCGGCCGGGGGCGCGCGGCGCGCCCGCGGACGGTCAGCGGGAGATCAGCCCGAGCACGACGTCGGCCTGATCGCCGTCGCCGTTCAGGTCGCGGCCCTCGGCCCCCTCGCTGCGCAGGTAGGCCCAGAACACGCCGTCCTCGCTCGCCGGCATGGAGTGCTGCGAGCAGCGCCGCGCGGCGAGGATGGCCCCGCCCGGGTCGAGCAGGCAGAACACGAAGTCGGTCGGGCTGCCGCTTCCGTCCAGGTCGGTCGCGTTGAAGCTCTCGTTGGCCGTCACGCCGATGATGCCCCCGGCCAGGTGCACGAGGTCGCCGCCGACCGGCAGCACGGAGAACGTGGTGGGGGCGCTCAAGCGCACCAGCACGAGCAGCGTGTCGGAGGTGTCGCCGTCGCCGTTCAGGATGCCGTTCTGCACCTCGGTCACGCGGACGACCACCCCCTCGTCGGCCAGCGAGGGCAGGATGCCGTACAGGCCCCCGAGCGGGACGTTGCCCGCCGTGCTGGGCGCCAGGCCGGGGTTGAAGACCGTCGGGCTGCCGGTCACCGGGTCGATCAGGTCGGTGTCGACCAGGAGCAGGGCGGTGTCCACCACGCCGTTTCCGTTGAGGTCCAGGTTCCCGTTGGCGGCCTCCTGGACGACCAACGAGAGCCAGCCGCTCGAGAGCCGGTTGACGCTCCCGCCGTCCAGCGCGAGCGCCGTCAGCGTGCTGCCGCCGCCGAAGTTCACGCGCAGCGGCCGGGCCGTGATGGGCACCTCGGTGCGGTCGAGCCAATACAGGATCTGGAGGTCGGTGCCCCCGTCGCCGTCGTTGTTGGAGCCGGCCACGGGGCCTTCACGGGCTGTTTCGGCTGTCACATGTCGTTTCTCGACATCGACGAACGCATTGTGGACCTGGTCGAGTTGATCGAGTTTGACAAGTCGCCCATCAACGATATCAAGACGTTTAACCGGAC
>JAPKHB010000314.1 GCA_026647295.1 Planctomycetota bacterium
CCAGCCACCAATTATTGAGAAAGAAGATGCCCGCCAGGCTAAAGAGCACGGCAAAGATTTGGCCGACGCTGCTGGCATAGCGCGTGGCGCGGCCGTAGGGATAGCGCAGTGCGAGCAAGGCGCGCAGCACGCGGCCGCCGTCCATCGGGAACGCCGGCACCAGGTTGAACAACGCGAGCACCAGGTTGACCGCGAACAGGCTCTGCAGCAGCGACGCCTCGCCGTGCGGCAGCAGCGGCAGCGGCACGTCGGCCGCCGACAGCGCCGCCGCCAGAGCGAGCGCGATCGCCAGGTTGACCGCCGGGCCCGCCAGCGCGATCACGATCTCGGCGCGCGGCGAGGTCGGCATGCTCTGCAGCCGCGCCACGCCGCCGATCGGCAGCAGCGTGATGTCGCGCGTGCGCACGCCGTAGCGGCGCGCCGCGAAGGCGTGCCCGAGTTCATGCAGCACGACGCAGACGAACACGAGCACGACGAAAGCCACGCCCGCGAGCGTGCCGGCCAGCGTATGCGTCTGCGCCGCCGACACCAGCGCGAACCACGCGAGCAGCAACAGGAAGGTGACGTGGATGCGGATGTCAATGCCGGCCACGCGCGCGATCGTCCACGCCATGCCGAGTCTGCCACTGCAAGGCCCTCACCGACCGCGACGTGTGCGCCGCCCTGTGCTGCGGCGCCACCAGCCTGCCGGCGCTGGCGCGCGCGACCGGCGCGGGCAGCGAGTGCGGCGGCTGCCGGCCCCAACTCGAGACGCTGCTGGTGGCGCTCGGGCCGGTCGTCGGGACGCGCGAGGCCCAGGCCCGTGCCGAGGCGCGGCGGGCGCCGGCGACGGACGCCTGCGTCGCCTGACGGCCCGCGTTCCGGGCCGGCCTTCCCGGCCGGTTGGACGCGCCGTGCGGTAGGTTGGGTGGCCGGTCCCCCACGGAGGCACGTTCATGCAGGGCGATCCCCAGGTCATCGAAGCCCTCAACGGGGTGCTCACGGCCGAACTCACGGCCATCAACCAGTACTTCATCCACTCGCGGATGTGCGCCAACTGGGGCTACACGAAGCTGGCGGCCCGCAGCCGGGAGGAGTCGATCGAGGAGATGCGCCACGCCGACGAGGTGATCGAGCGCATCCTGCTGCTGGAGGGGGTTCCCAACATGCAGCGCCTGAATCCCGTCCGGGTGGGCGAGTCCGTGCCCGAGCAGCACCGCCTGGACCTGGAACTCGAGCGCGACGCCGTCCAGCGCCTGCGGGAGGGCATCGGCCTGTGCCTGGCCAAGGGCGACCACGGCTCCCGCGACCTGCTCGAGCGCATCCTCAAGGACGAGGAGAAGGCGGTGGACTGGCTCGAGGCCCGGGTCGCGATGATCGAGCAGATCGGCGTGGAGCGCTACCTGGCCGAGCACATCTGACCGGGGAGCGCCGCCGGGGGCCGCGCGCCTTGGGGGCGCCGCTCACTCCTCGGGGGTGACCTCGTACACGGTGTCGCCGATGCGCACGATCACGCGCTCGCCGACCGCGAGCCAACGCGCCGCGCGGGCGTCCTTGTCCAGCAGCGCGAACCAGGCGTCGGAGTAGGCCGCGACCTTCACGGTCGCCGCCTTGCCGTCCCACGCGGTGTCCACCCAGGTCCCGTCGCTGCGCTGGAGGAAGGTCCGGCCGTCCGCCTCCCGCACGCGCTCGCGGGCCTTTGCCACCTCGCGGCTCTCCGGCGCATCGGAGTCGTCCGCGCCGCTCCTGGCCTTCTCCTCGTCCTTGAGGCGCTTGAGCAGCCGGCTGGCCTCCGCGGCCGCCCGGCCGTCGGCGGCCGGCTCGGCGGCGGGCGCGCCGGACGGGGCCGGCCGCCCGCCCTGGGCCAGGCCGGGCGTCGGGGAGGTCGGGGCCGGGGGGCCGCCCAACCGGCCCCACGGCGCGCCGGCACCCCCTTCGGCGAGCCGCCGGCGCGCGGCCTCCACGCGGCCGAGTTCGCTCTCCTCCACCACTAGGCCGGCGGTGTAGGGCGTGACGATCGCGTAGCGGGTGGCCAGGCGCACGACCTCGTCCACCAGTTCCTTGTCCTCGCCGTGGAGCCGGATGGCGTCCAGCAGCGTGGCCACCTTGCGGTGCGCCCACAGGCGCGGCAGGTGGCCCGGACCGGGCCCCGCGGCGAAGTCGGCGTTGTACTCGAACGCGACCGCGCGCGCCCCGACGCGGCCGCGCAGCACGAGCGTGCGCGCCCCGGCGTCGCGGTAGCGGCCGAACACCACCACCTGGCTGCCGGCGAAGAGGTCCGGCAGGCGCTGCGGGTAGACGTCGGTCACCCCGGGCCCGAATTCGATCCGCACGTCGCTCAACACGGGCTGGTCCACCTTGCGGAAGAAGCGCCCGGTGGCCACCTCGATGTCCTCGTCGGGGGTGACGTAGTCGCGCGCGCCGCGGGTGATCTCCGCGATGCGGTCGAGCAGGCCGACGTCCAGGTCGAAGCCGACGCCGAAGGTGAACACGCGCGCGTGGCCCGCGTTGCGGGCCTTCACGCCCGCCTCGATCTTCTCCGGGTCGGTCTCGCCCATGGTCGGGCGGCCGTCGGTGAGGAACACCACCAGGAAGAGCCGGTCGCCCTCGCGCATGCCCAGGGCGGCGTCCAGCGCCTCGCTGATGTTGGTGCCGCCGCGGGCCTCCAGGCCCTCGATCCAGCGCCGCGCGGCCGCGGCCGTCTCCTCGTTCGCGTCCACGAGGCCGTCCCGGAAGGGGGTCGCGCCCATGGAGAAGCGCACGAGGTTGAAACGGTCGCCCGGCTGGAGCAGGGAGACCCCGTAGGCGAGCGCGCGGCGGGCCTGGTCCATCTTGGGTCCGGCCATCGAGCCGCTGGTGTCGACCACGTAGACCACGTCCTTGGGCAGGCGGTCCGCGTCGGCCACCTCGGCCGGCGGCGCGAACACGGCCATGAAGGTGCCGTCCTCCCCGGCCTCCTTGGTGCTCAGGAGCGAGAAGCCCACCGGGTCCGGGCTGCGGTGCACGTAGAGGATCAGGTCCTTGTCCTGGCGCGCCCGCGTGCTCTCGTAGGAGACCCGCGCCCGGCGGTTGCCCCGCCGCTCCACGGCCAGGTCGTGCGACGGGCTGTACACGCCCTTGATGTCGACCCGGCTCTCGATCTCGACGCCGAGGGTGACGCTGGGGACGGGGCTCGCGTTGAGGCGGTCGGAAGCGAGCGGGTAACGGAACTCCAGCGTGCCCGAGTCGTCCGCGAGCACCTGCTGGTAGCTCAAGCGCAGGGTGAGGTCCTTGTGCGGCTCGATCGGAAACACCCGGGCCCGGAACAGGCCGCGCCCGAGGTATTCGAGCAGGCCGGGGTCGCGCCGCGCGCGCACGATGCTCTCGTAGATCCGGCGCGCCTCCTCGCGCTCGACGATCTCGCCCTCGACCATCTTGCCGAACATCGTCATCGCGAAGTGGCTGACCACCGCGCCCTCGGGGAGCGGGAAGAGGTAGGTGCCCTCGAGTTGCAAGCCGCTGTGGTTGCGGAAGACCTGCTCGACGGTGACCTCGGCCACGCCGTCGTGGATCCGGGCGTTGACCCGGTGGCCCTCCAGGCGCACCGGGGGCAGGGGCTCCGGGCGGATCGGCCGAACGCGCGGCGTGCGCTCGGGGATCTCGGTCCCCGGGCCGCTGCCCACGACGAGGATTCCGTTGGCCCGGGCGGCCGGGGCGAGGAGCAGGAGAAGGCCCACGACCAGGCCGACGCCGAGCGGGGCGCCGCGGAGCCGGGAGCCGAGGGTGCGAAGGGCGGTGCGCGGCATGGGAGACCTCCGGTGGCGCTATTGGACACCCGCCCTCGGGGGTGGGTTCCCCGCGGGGGCCGGGAGCAGTTCGGCCGCCCACTCCACGATGTCCCGATAGGCGTAGGGGACGCCGTGGCGCTCGTGCAGGGCCCGAAGGCGCTCGAAGTAGCGGGCGTAGAGGTCCTCGGGCAGGCCGCGGGGGTAGGGCCCGCAGTGGTAGACGCGACAGCCGAGCATGCGCCCGGCCCGGCTGTGGCAGAGGCGCTCGCGCCCGAAGGCGGGGCAGAGCCGCGGGTCGGCGTTGGCGCGGCGGGGGGTGCGGGCGAAGAACCAGGCCGCCTCCAGGCGCGTGGCGTAGAGCCGGTGGCCGTAGGCGTCGAAGTCGCAGCAGGCTCCGCTGGCCGCGCAGGTGAAGCCCCACCCGGGCAACTCGCGGTCGAGTTCGGCGTAGAGCGCCTCCAGCGCCTCTTTGGCAAGATCGCGCTGACCCTTTAAGGCTTAAACAACTCCTTCAACGCCGGATAGAGCCGTGTATAGAGAGATCGCGCATGGCCGTATAGACTCTCGCTCGGCTCGATGCGCGACTTTGTTCGTACTGTCGCTTGGCAGGCC
>JAPKHB010000315.1 GCA_026647295.1 Planctomycetota bacterium
GGTGCGGCCGGAACACGAGCGGCATTGTGCTCCCGGCCCGGGCGCATGGGCAGGGAATTCTCCGGAGCCGCTGCGGGGACGTTCCCGCCGCGGGCCAGGCTTCAGGTTCGGTGCAGGCGCCGCACGGCCCGGAGCCCGCCGGGCCCTACCCACCGGCCTCGTCGGCGTCCTCGTCGGCGTCCTCCGCGCCCGGGACGGGCTCGGGGAACTCCGGCACGGGCCGCGGCCCGAGCCCCCGGGCGTCGCGCACGGCATTCTGCACGGCGACCAGGGCGTATTGGAACTTTTCGCGGGCATCGGCCGGCCGCCCGCGGCCCCCCAGGCGCTCGAAGAAGGGGTCCAGGGACCGGGGGTCGCCGGGGTCGGCGGCGAGCAGCGCCGCCACCGCGCGCCCGCGGGCCCAGTCCGCCAGCACGTCGGCCGCGACGAGCATCGCGGGGTTGCACAGGCCGCACGCCATCCGGATCTCGCGGACGGTGTCCGGCCCGAGGAGGACCTGCACCTCCAGCCGGTTCTTCCCCCCCCCGCGGCAGCCCTCCACGGCAAAGCGCCCGTCGGGCGGCTCGCCCAGCGGCCGGAAGTTGGGCGCCACCTGGTCGCGCCCCCCCAAGGCGAAGATCCGCTCGGCGTAGTAGCGGCGCACGGCGTTCGAGACCGGCATGGCGGGTCAGGCGTCGTCCAGGTAGGCCAGGGGGTCGCGCACCACGCGCTCGACGACCTCGCACAGCACCTCGCACTCGTCCAGCGTGTTGTAGAAGTAGGTCGAGGCGCGCAGGTTGTTCGCCGCGCGGCCCAGGGCGTCAAAGCGCCGGTGCAGGTACGCGTTCACGCAGAACATGCCCCGGCGCACCATCACGTTGGACTCCTCGTCGGCCAGCCGCTCGATCGCGTTGATCAGCGGCCCGCTGTGGGAGGCCATGGTGATCACCCCGCCCCGGCGCTCGGGGTCGCGCGGCCCGAGCACCTGGAAGTGCTCGCACTCCAGCGCGAGCAACCGCCCCGTGAGGTGGCGGTTGAGTTCGAGTTCATGGGCCTGGATCGCCGCGTACCCCACCCGGCGGGTCACGTACTCGACCGCCGGCGCCGTGGCCACGATGCCGGCGTAGTCCTGCAGGCCGGCCTCGAAGCGCCCCGGCGGCGGCTTGTACTCGACCCGGTCCTGCCAGGTGTCCGAGACGGTGTCGCCCCCCACGATGAACCCGCGCAGCCGCTCGAGCTGGTCGTAGCGCCCGTACAGCGCGCCCATCCCGCTCGGCCCGCACATCTTGTGGATCGAAAAGGCGAGGAAGTCCACCCCGAGCGCGCGCACGTCCACCGGGCGGTGCGGGACGCTCTGGGCGGCGTCCAACACGAGCACCCCCCCCACCCGGTGCACGGCGTCGGCGAGGCGCCGGAGGTCGGCGTCGGGAATCAGCGCGCCGTCCAGGTTGGACGCGTGCGCCACGGCGAGGACCCGCGTGCGCGGCGTGATCGCGGCCAGCGCGGACTCCAGCACGAAGGATCCGTCCGGGGCGAGGTCGAAGAAGCGGCGCGCGACCAGGCCGGGGTCGCCGGCGCGCGCCCGAAGGCGCCGCTCCACCTCGAGCCACGGCACGAGGTTGCTGTTGTGCTCGCGCTCGGACGTCACGACCTCGTCGCCCGGCTCGAGGTCCAGCCCGTGCGCGACCACGTTGAGCGCCTCGGTGGCGTTTCGGGTCCAGACGATCTCCTCGCAGCGCTCGGCGTTGAGCAGCGCGCGGACGCTCTCGCGTGCGGCCTCCTCGTGCGCCCGCAACTCGCCCTGGAACCAGTTGTGGCGGCCGTGGTGCCGGTCGCCGCGGCCGCCGCCGCACGTGGGGAACTCCTCGTAGTAGCGCACCAGGGCGGCGATGACGGACCGGGGGCGCAGCGTCATGCACGTGCTGTTGAGGTAGATGGGCGGCTTGCCGTTGCGCCGCCGCAGGAGCGCGGGGAACTCGCTGCGCAGGGCCGTGAGTTCGCGCGCCGAGAGGCTCATCGCGCGCAGCATAGCGGGGCCGCGCCGCGCGCCCCCCTCCGGGCCGATCCGGGCCCCCGGGCGCGCCCGGCCGCCCGGCGCGCAGGTACAGTGGCGCCCATGCGCTTCCGTCCGCCGGCCGCCGCGCGCGCCGCCCTCGTCCTGGCCCTGCTCCCGCTCCTGGGCCCCGCGCTGCGGGCCGAGGAGCCGGGGGCCCTTGCGGCGGGCCCGACCCTGGGGGTCCCGGAGGTCCGGGCGGTGCAACTCGACGGCGTGGTGCGCGAGGCGGAGTGGGAGGACGCGGCGCGGATCGCGCTGGACGAAGGCGGCACGGAGCTGCGCCTCGGACAGCGCTCGGGCACGCTGCTCCTGGCGCTCACCTCGCCCCTGGCCTGGCCCCCGCGCGGCCACCTGCTCGCCTTCTTCGCCCCGCCGGGCGCCCCCGACGGCCTGCTCGCCGCCGGCGCCGTGCGCGTGGACTACGAGCCGTTCGAACACGACCGCCCGCACGTGATCGCGCACCGGGTCGGGCCCCGGGGCGAGGAGCGCATCGAACCCCGGATCGTGGTGCGCACGTACCGCACGAGCACCCGGACCGAGGTCGAGGCGGCGGTGCAACTCGCCGACCTGCCCGTCGCGGACGGCGCGCTGCGCATGTGCCTGCGCTGGTCGCGCCCGGGCGCACCCCGCGATCCGGTCTGGCCGGCGGGCCTGGACCTCGGGGCGAGTCCGGGCGGCGTGCCGGCGGGCCTTCGGACCGGCGGGGCGTGGGCGCGCCTCGCGGACCTCGTGCCGGGCCCGCCGCCCGGGGCCTTCCCCGCCTCCCGCTGGGCCGCGTGGGCCGCGGAGGACCTCGAGATCGCCCGCCGCGGCGCGGCCGCCCACGCCGTGGCCCGCGAGTTGCGCGAGGAGTGGCGCAAGATGGAGAAGCGGGACCGGGAGTTGGTCCCGGAGGTGCTGGGCAACCTGGACTGGATCGCGGAGCGCGAGCCGCTCTCGCCCTCCGACCTGCTCGAGCGCGCCCACGCGCTGCGCTTCCTCAACCGCCGCGGGGAGGCGGCGGCGCTGCTCGAGGTCCTGGCGCACGCCGAGGCGCGCGGGCTCGCCTACCGCGCGCTCAAGGAACTGGCGGCGCTGCGCGCCGCCGCGCAGGACTTCGAGGCGGCGGCCCGGGCGCTGGAGCGGGCCGGGGCGCTGGCCCACCCCGACCAGCACGCCGCGTTGGCCGCCGACGCGGCGCGGTTGCGCGAGCGTGGGGCCGCCTGGGCCGCCGAGGCCGAGGCCCGCGCCGGCGACGCCGCCGACCCCCGCTTGCCGCGGGTCGCCCTGCACACGCCGCACGGGTCGCTGCGCGTGGTGCTCCACGCGCCGGACGTGCCGCAGGCCGTGGCGCACTTCCTCGCCCTGGCGCGCGAGGGCCTCTACGACGGGACGCTCTTTCACAGCGTGAAGGGGGAGGGCCGCGTCCTGGGCGGGGACCCGCTCTCGCGCGAGGCGGGGTGCGAGGCCGCCGGCACCGGGCGCGGGCCGCGGCAGATCCCGCTCGAGACCAACGCCCGCCACGGGGCCTGGCGCGGGGCCTTGGTCTTCGCGCGGCGCCAGAAGGAGGAGAACGGCTGCCAGTTCTTCCTGCTGGTGGCCCCCCCGGACCCGCCGCTGGACCGACCCCACACCGTGTTCGGGCACGTGGAGGCGGGCTACGCGGTGCTGGACCGCCTCGAGCAGTGCGATCCGCTCGAGCGCGTGGAGATCCTGCCCCCCCGGGCGACGGCCGGAGATCCGGGCGCGGGCGCGGCGCGTTGACAGGGGCATGGTCCCCGTCGGCGCCCCCCGCGTCCGTTGGCTCGTCCCCGGCCTCCTCGTGCTCGCGGGCGCACTCGGGGGGGCGCCCGGCGCCGCCCGGGCCGACGGGGCGGGACTGTCCGACCTGGTCGAGGAGTACGAGTCCTGGCTCGCCTCCGCTGCGGAGCGGGCCTACGAGGGGCAGGCGGCGGCGCTCGAGCGCATCGCCGACCGGGCCGACGAACGCGCCCAGGCCGTGTTGCGCCACTTCCTGGACCTGCACGGACGCGCCGACCGGCGCCGGGCCGACCTGATCCTGGCGGCGCTCGTGCGCCGGGGCGGCCCTTCGGACCTCGACCACGCGGTGCGCTGGGTGGAGCGCCGGCAGGACGACCTGCTGCGCGAGGGGCTGCACCGGGCCCTGGCGGGCGCGCTGCGCCCGGACGCGCGGGCCCACCTGCGCGCGGTCCTCCTGCCGGCGAGCACCCCGCCGATCAAGGTGCAGGTGATCCGCGCCCTGGGCGCGCGGGGGGACCCCGGCGACGCCGTCGCGCTGCTGCCCCTGCTGCGCGAGGAGGACC
>JAPKHB010000316.1 GCA_026647295.1 Planctomycetota bacterium
GTCATCAGCGTGGGCGAAAAGCCCACGGGCACGAGGAAGTTGCCGTGGGGGTCGGAGTACTCGCCGTGCTCGTCGGAGCCGGCGGCGGCGAGGAACTGGAGGCGCTCGTCCAGGCGCCGGGCCTTCGGGGCCTCGAGGACCTTCTGGAGGAAGTCCCGGGGCGTCTTGAAGCCGCACTGGGGGTCTTCCTTCCAGGCCTCCCGGACCACGACCGGCTCCCCCTGGGGGTCGGCGGCCTGCCGGGGGCGGGGCTGGGCGTAGCCGGCCAGGGCCTCGCCGTTTCGGCGCAGGCGCTCGGCCCGGGCCCGGTGGCCCTCGGCCTCGGCGTCCAGGGCCTCGGCCTCCTCGAGCAGGGCGTCGAAGCGGGCGGCCTCCTCCTTGGTGAGCCCCCCCTCCTTGTCGGCCAGCGCGTTGGCCTCGGCGCGCTTGGCGGCGGCTTTTCGGGTCAGGTCCTCGGCGGCGAGGGCGAACTTGGACACGGGCGTGCCTCCTCGGCGGGGAGGGGCACGGCCAGGCGTGGCGCCCCCCGCGGTGGACGGGGTGAGGGCGCAGCCACGCGTCACGGCACCGGGCACGGCCTCGGTGCGGCGCTAGGGCCACTGCGCGATCCCGGCCGGGGGCACGGCCCACCAGCGGTCGCGGGCGATCACGCCCCGGGGCACGGCCGCCGGGGGGTCGCTACGGGTTACGGGGGAGATTCAACCACGAGGGGGGGACGTACGCAACAGAGATCACACAGGCCAGTAGTAGTGCGTCCCTCCGATCGGGTCCACGGTCGTCATTCCCGGAGCAGGAGGGAGTGCGTGGAGATCATGAACCCAGGCGCCGGTGTGCCCGTGCCACGCGGCGGCTGCAGATAGCAGCGCCGCCCATGCATGCCCCCCCGGGGCCGCGAGGTTCCCGACAATAGCAGGACCTCCCAGCCACGTGCGGAGGTCCGTCGTCATCACAACCTGGGAAGTCGTCCAACTGCGCACCGCGTGCCCGCTGAGTTCGTGGTCGAGTACCGTCGGATGGGTTTCGGTGACCATGATGCCGGGGTGGGCGCTTCGCAAGCAGATCGCGACTGCGATGCCATTCGCAATCATCGCGCCGCGGAGGCTGTTCGGCCAAACCACTCGACGAGACACGTTGGGGTAGGTCGCACGCAGGTACACATCCGCCGGACGATCCCCGCAGCGCCCCGTGCAGAGAATCGTGAGCGTGTCAATGCCAACGGCAGCAGGCTGCGCGGACTGCCCCGTGAGCCACTGGAACGCCTGCTCCGCGTCGGCGACGACACCAACGGTCGCACTCAAGGCGGCATTGCCCTGTACTTGCAGCGCTGCAACACCATGCTTCCCCCCACCGCCCGGGTCGTACCCCAAGTAGGCGTTCTGTGAGCAGGGCGGATGCGCCGGCATCTGCCGGGATCCTACTTGCGCGGACCATTTGCCCTCAACGGCCCAACCGAGCCCGTGCCGCCCTCGCCCTTAACGGCGCCGCCAACCTCTCCACGGCGGCGTCCAGGGGCTCGACCCGGTCCACGAGCCCGAGGCCCTTGGCCTCCCCGGCGAGCCAGACGGCCCCGGTCCAGAGGGCCGAGGCCTCCCGGGCCCCGAGCTCCCGCCCGTCCCGGACCGCGGCCCGGAAGAAGGCGTCGAACCCGTCAACCAGCCGCCGGGCCTCGGCCAGGTCCCCCTCCGTCACCGGGGTCCCGGGGGCGGCCGCGCCCTTTCGCTCCCCGGTCGAAACCACGTGGACCTGGACCCCCTCCATCTCCGCGGCCCGGGAGAGGTCGTAGAGCACGGTGAAGGTCCCGAGGCTCCCCACCATGGCCATGGCGTTGGCCGCCACGGTCCGGGCCTGGGAGGCGACCCAGTAGGCCGCCGAGGCCCCAGCGTCCTCGATGTAGGCGTGGGCGGGCTTCTGCTGGTCGATGGACGCGACGTCGTCGGCCAGTTCCTTCGTCCCCGCCACATGCCCCCCGGGGCTGTCGACGTGCAGCAGGATCGCCCCCACGCGCTCGTCCGCGGCCATGGCCCGGAGCTGGCGGCGGGCGTCCACGGTGCTGTAGCCCCCGTACTTGGACCGCGCCTTCATGGAGGGCCCGTGGAGCGGCAGGATCCCGACCCCCTCCCGGGTCACGAAGTAGGAGAGCGGCGGCGGCATGGCGCCCTCGACCGCGACGTCGGCCGGGAGTGGAACGCCCGGGAGCGCGGGGGTCACCTCGGCCCGCGGTCGCCAGAGGCCCGAGCGGATCGCCGCCAGCGATTCCTGGAGGTACGAGGGCAGGATCGCCCAGACACCCAGGTGGGCCTGGAAGCAGGCGGGCGTCGCGTCAGGCAGCATGGGAGGCATCCTTGGGGGCCGGCGTGGTGAGGGTGGCGAGCACGGCGTCCGCCAGGGCCCTGGCCCGCTCGGCCTCGGTCGGGCGCACGGCCGCAAGGTCCACGGCGGTCCAGACGGCGGCCACGGCCGAAAGGTCCGCCGGCCGGATTCTTACGGCGGGGTGGCGCGCGGCGATCGCGTCCAGCGCCAGGCCCGCCGGCTCGAAGGCCTCGACCACCCGCTCCCGGAGCCGGGCGTAGAAGCCCCGGGCCCACTGGCCAAGCGCCGCGGGGTTCTGGCCGTTCCGCCGGAGCGCCGCCTCGACCTCGTTCGCCTCCTTCCGGGCGAGCAGCGTCGCCGTGTGGAGCAGGAGGGGCCGGAGCGCCTCGGCCTCGGCCCGCAGCGCCCCCCAGGCCGCCTTCGGGTCCTCCCGGTCCCCCGCCGGCGGCGGGCGGCCCGGGGGCGGCTCCGGCTTGGGCTTCGCCCCGGCGTCCTCGAGCCGGGTCATCTGCGCCTGGACCCGGTACTCGTCGGCGGCCGGGTCCTCGATCGGGTTCAGGTCCTCGAGGTCGCGGATGTCGTTCTGCGAAAGCCAGCCGTCCCGGTAGCCCGCGCCGTAGTAGGCGATCCGCGTGGCCACGTCGCCCCGCATCAGGCCCTGGAGCACGAACTTCACGAAGAGGCCCCGGGCGACCTCCTCCTCGGTCAGCAACTTCGCCGCGATCTCCTCCTCCCAGGTCTGGACCTGGGGCGTGAGGAAGTCCACGACGTAGTCCGTGTTCAGCGCGTCCAGCGACGACCACCCCTGCGCCCGCTTGTGGTACTGGATCTTCGAGAGGTTCATGCGGAACCAGCGCGCGACCTCCTCGACCCCGAACTCGCGCTGCTCCAGGAACTGCGCCTCCTCGGGCGGGATCCCGAGGTCCTTGACGTCCACCTCGACGTCCACGATGGGCATGCGCCGGGAGCCGACCGGGTTCTTCTCCCGGTCGCCCTCGATGCGCTTGCGAAGCGCCTCCCGGGCCTCGGCGTTCAAAGTCTGCTTCGTGAAGGCGACCAGCCGCTTGGCGAGCCCCTCGCCGAAGAAGGCCGCCGCGTGGCGCTGGGCCGCAAGCCCCAAGCCCAGCGTCTCCGACGCCAGACGCACCACCGAGTAGCCCTCGACGCCCGAGCCCAGCCCCCGAAGGTGAAACACGTCCCGGGGCGCGAAGGGCTGCTCGCGCAGGCGCTCGCCCCGGACGTGGTAGACGAGCGTTCGGCCGTCGGCCTTGAGCTCGGGCCGAACCCGCCCCGGATGGACGGGCCAGAGCTCGACGGGGGCCCCCGTCCCGTCGCGCACGATCTCGGCGTAGGCGTTTCCCCACCCCATGCGCCGGTGCTGCATCACCTGGGCGAACACGCCCCAGGACATGACCGGGTTCGGGCGCTTGAGCACCCGCGCCAGCGGGTGGTCCCGGAGCAGGTCGCTCCCGCGCTTCTCCCCCCGGGCCCGGCGCACCTGGCGCGGGAGCTTCGCCACGTCCTCGGCGCCGTTTCGAAGGCAGGCGTAGTAGGCCGAAAGCCCGAGCGCCGTCTCGGCCGTCACCGGCTCGCCGCTCGCGGTCTTTCGCCCCAGCGCCCACTCCGTGAGCCAAAGCGCCGGGTTCCGAAGGTCCGTCACCGAGCCGAACGACGCGCTCGCCATAGGGCGCCCGGCCACGAGGTCCAGGAGGAAGCTCATCGCAGCCCCCGAAGCCGATAGCCCAGGTAGAGGTCGACCCAGAGGCACCCGCCCAGCACGAGCCAGCCCGCCGGCGGGAACACGAGCCACGCCCCGTAGGCGAGGAGGCCCCAGGACACAAGCAGCAGCAGGTGGGCGAGCCCGCTCTTCACGCGAGCACCCCCTCGCCAGAAAGCAGCGCCTCCTCGATCGACGGCCCCTGGCCGCCCGAAAGCGCCATGCCCATCCCCAGCGCCATGATCAGCGCCGTCATGCCGTCGATCTTCTCGCGGCTCTTCTTCTTGGACGGCTTCCAGTTGTCCGC
>JAPKHB010000317.1 GCA_026647295.1 Planctomycetota bacterium
ATCTGCCCGCGCGCGCGCCCCCCGGCGCGGCCCAGGGCCTGCTCGAGGCGCGCCTCGGCATGGATTTCACGTCCGGGGCTCCGGGGCGCGCTCCACGTGGCGCGCCCTCCGCCCCAGACCCCGCCGGCGCCGCGTCCGGCGCCGCGGCGCCGGAGGGCCCGATCGGGCTCGCCACGCTGTACGGCGACGGCGACCTGGGCGCGGTGCGCCTCCGGCTGCGCTGGGTCGGCTCGGGCCAGCCCTTCGCCGGGCACCCGGTGCGCCTGCTGGCGCGCCGGGGCGAGGAACTCGCGGCGGTGCCCACCGATCCGGAGGGCGTGGCCCTGTTCCCCCAGGTGGCCCCCGGGCGGGGCTACCAGGTCCACATCCCCGGGGAGGGCTTCTCCGAGGTGCTGCTCCGGGCCGTCGAGGTGCAGCCGCAGGCGGTGCGGGACCTGGGCGACATCCTGGTGGGCACCGACATCGTGCTGCGCGGCCGCGTGCTGGACGCCCTCGGGCGGCCGCTGCCCGGCACGAGCGTGTCGGTGCACGCCCCCCAGCGCGGGCTGGCCAGCAAGGGCCTGATCTTCTTCCTGGCCGAGCAGGCGGGCGCGGCGGCGCCGCCGGCGCTGGGCGCCACCCAGACCGACGCGGACGGGTACTTCGCCTTCGCGGCCCTCGCGGACGGGCGCTACGCCCTGGTCGCGCGCCATGCGGGGTACGCCGCGCGCCACGCCGACGACGTGATCGTGGCCCGCGAACGCGGGGCCGGCGTCGTCACGGTCGTGCTCGCCGAGGGGACCCGGCTGGTGGGCACGGTGACCGACGAGGACGGGCGGCCCGTGGCGGGCGCCCAGGTGGTGGCCGTGCGGGACCAGGGGCGGATGATGGGCGCGGGGAACCTGCTCGAGCGCGAACTCGGCCGGACCGGCGCCGACGGCCGCTACGCGCTGGACACCCTCGCGCGCGGGGCGCGCTACCGCGTGGGGGTGGTCGCGGAGGGCTTCGCGCCGCTGTACGACGCGCAGCCGCTCGAGATGGACCGCGAGGAGGTGGTCCACGACATCGCCCTCGTGCGCGGCGGGACGATCGAGGGGCTCGTCGTCGAGCAGCAGAGCGGGCGCCCCGTCGCCGGGGCCGAGGTCGCGGTGCTGGCGGGCCGCATCCCCATGGGCCCGCGCCGCGGCGGCGAGGCGGGCGAGAAGGCCGCCGCCGCCGTGGGGCGCACCGACGCCCAGGGCGCCTTCCGCCTGGACGGCCTCGTGCCGGGTCCGGTGATGAGCGCGGTCGTAAAGGCCCACGGGCACGTGAGCGCGAGCTTCACGGCCTTCCCGCCCCCCGGCAACCCGTGGCCCGACGTCGTGGCCGGCCAGGCCCAGACGGTGCGCGTGGAACTCCTGCGCGGGGGGATCGTGCGCGGCGTCGTGCGCTCGGCCGAGGACGACCGGCCCATCGCCGGCGCCGAGGTGAGCGTGCTCGCGCAGGGCTTCCAGGGGTTTGCCTCGCTCTGGGTGGGCACGCCCAGCACGACCACCGGCGCCGACGGGACGTACGAACTGGTGGGCGTCCCGCCCGGGACCTACGGCCTGCACGCGCTGGCCGACGGGTGGAGCCCGCCCGGGGGCACCGCCGGCCTCGCCCTGGTGGTGCCGCCCGACGGCGGCACGGTGGATCAGGACGTGACCCTCACGCGCGCGGGCCGCGTGCACGGCACGGTGACCGATCCCCAGGGCGAGCCCGTCGCCGCCGTGCGGCTGCGCCTGGAGCCCCGCGTGGCGGGCCAGGGCCGCATGGGGGGGATGATGCGCATGGCCGAACAACTCATCGCCGGCGCGAGCGCCGGGGTGGACCTCACGGACGCGACCGGGCGTTACGAGATCCACGGCGTGTACAGCGGCCTGCGCTGGGTCCTGGTGGCCGAGAGCGACGAATACGTCGGCACCGAGAGCGAGCCCTTCGAGGTGGGCCCGGGGGAGGCGCGCCAGGTGGACCTGGTGCTTGCGCCCGGCGGGACGCTGCGGGGGCGGGTCCTGGGCGACGGCGGCCGGTGGCTGGCCGGAGCGCGCGTGCGCCTCGGGCGCCTGCCCGACGACCTCGCCGGCCGCGCCGTGCTCAACGGCTTCGAGGCCGACCGGGCGCTGGACCCGGACGTGTACACCAGCGACGCGGAGGGTCGCTTCGTCGCGACCAACCTGCCGCCGGGCCGGCTCCTGCTCAAGGTGGAGGCGCCGGGCTACATGACCTGGTACCGGCGCAGCTTTGCCGTCGCGGCCGGCCAGACGGTCGAGAACTTCACGGTCACCCTGACCCGCGGGGCCACCATCGAGGGCACGGTGCGCGGCGCCGACGGCGCCCCGCTCGCCGGCGCGCTGGTGGGGTTCACGACCCAGGCCGAACCCGGCCAGCCGGACTCGGGCCCCATCGACGCCGCGCCGGCGGGCACCGACGAGGTGGAGCCCACCGTCTGGGCGCGCTCGGACGAGGCGGGCCGCTACCGCCTCGAACAGGTGCCGCCGGGGCGCCGGGCGCACGTCCTGGTGTGGTTCGCGCCCGGGCACCAGGGCTTCCGGGTGCAGAGCGGCGGCGCGCCGAGCGAGAAGGCGATCCGCCGCGAGGTCGTGGCGCCGGCCGCCGACGTGGACTTCCGCCTCGACCGCGCCACGGCGCCGCCGCCGGGCCTGCCGGCCGCGCCGCGCCCGCCGGGCGCCGGCGGCGGACGCGGTCCGGGCGCGGGCCCGCGCTGACGGCGCCCTTGCGCCGCCCGCGGGCCGGGCGGCGCGGCGCCCGTCCGCGGTACGCTGGAGGGACGCGCGGCGGCGCCGCGCGCGGGAGGATGTCCATGCGCGGCGGCGATCGGGCCCGCTGGCTGATCCTGCTCGCCGGGCTGGCGGGCCTTGCGCTGTTCACGGGCGCCGACGCGGCGCGCGCGCTGCTCGGCCTGGGCGACGGCGCCCCGACCGAAGGGGCCGCCGGGGGCGCGTCGGACACCCGATCGCCCCTGGAGGACCTGGGCGGCGGCGTGCGGCTGGAGGGCCTGCCCGAGGTGCACCTGCGCCGCGGCGGCCACGGGCGGGTGGTGGGGGCGGTGCGGCTGCACCAGGACGGCGCGGACCGCCCCCTGCCCGGGGTGCGCGTGCACCTGGTCACGGAGCCCGCCGCCGGGCCAGGCGCGCCCGCGCCCGCGCCGCGGGAGGCCTCGAGCGACGCCGAGGGCGCCTTCGCGTTCGAGCAGGTCCCCGCGCAGGCCGGCGCCGTGCTCCTCGTCGAGCATCCCCCGTGGCGCCGCGTGGTGCTCAAGGGGGTGCTGGTCCAGGCGCAGCGCACGACCGACCTGGGCGTGATCCTCCTGGGCGCGCCCACGCTCCTGGCCGGCGAGGTAGTCGACGCCGGGGGTCGGCCGCTGGGCGGGGCCGTCGTGCAGGTGTTGCGCGACGAGTCGCAGGCCGAGCGCTTC
Organism: Planctomycetota bacterium; assembly: GCA_026647295.1. GTDB lineage: Bacteria > Planctomycetota > PLA2 > PLA2 > JAEUHO01 > JAPKHB01. Next base: position 3,434 of record JAPKHB010000317.1, read on the forward strand.
GACCTGCGGCGCGGCCTCTTCGAACTGCAGGACGGGCGCCTGGCCCTGGCCACCGCCAAGGCGGAGTCCGACGGGCGCTTCCTCGTGCGTGACCTGCCGCCCGGGCGCTACCTCCTTCGGGTGCACGCCCCGGGCCACGCGACGGCCTTCAAGGCGGGGGTCTGGGTCTCGGTGGACGAGCGCAGCAGCGCCGTGCGGGTGGTGCTCGACCCGGGGGCGGGCCTTTCGGGGCAGGTGCTCGACGAGGCCGGCGGCCCGCTGGGCGCGGCGCGCGTGATCGCCGTGGCGATCCCGGGCGCGAAGGTCGCGCGCCTGGACCGGATGGAGGCGCGCACGGGCAGCGACGGGCGCTACCGCCTGGACACGCTGGTGCCGGGCGTGCGCTACTTCGTGGAGGCCTGGGCCGAGGGCCACGCGCCCGTCGGACACTGGATCCAGACGGGCGAGGGCGTCGAGGCGCGCGACTTCACCCTGCCGCGCAGCGGCGCCGTCGAGGGCGAGGTGCGCGACGCCGACGACGGCACCCCGGTGGCGGGCGCGCAGGTCACCCTCGTGGCGGGGCCCTCCTTCACCCGCCTGGCGCCGGTGGCCACCGTCACCGACGACCACGGCCGCTTCGCGCTGCGCCACGTGCTGCCCGGCCCGGTGCTCCTGCTTTCCCTCCAGGCCCCCGGCTACGTGCCCGAGGACGGCATCGACACGAAGGGCCTGGCGGGCCTCGTGGTGCGCCCCGACGAGACCCTGTGGATCGAGCGCACGCTGCGCCGGGGCGGCGTGCTCGCGGGGCGCGTGGTGGACGAGCGCGGGCGGCCGGTGCCCTACGCGACGGTCGCGCTCGCCGACCCGCGCCGGCGTCTCGAAGGCGAGCAGGTCGCGCTGGGCGACGCGCAGGGGCAGT
>JAPKHB010000318.1 GCA_026647295.1 Planctomycetota bacterium
GGGCGAGGAGCGCCTCGAGCAGGTAGGACTCGGCCGTACGCTTGGGCCCCGGCACGCGCATCGAGGTGCGGTACTGGGCCTTGGTGCGCCGGGTGCGGAACGACACGTACAGTTCCTTGGCGTCCTCGATCAGGGGCCGCAGGCGGCCCTTGGGGAAGCCCAGGTAGCGGGCCACCTCGTCGGGGCCGACCACCGTGCGCCCCTCCTCGCGCATCATCGCCCGCACCTTCTCCAGGCTCTCGAAGGGCAGGTCGAAGAGGAACTCCTCGAATGCCTGCACCTGCTCGCTGTCGTAGCGCTGCCGGCAGAACCAGTCCACGAAGCGCGGGTCGCAGTCCTGGAGCACGAGCGTGAAGATCTCCGCCGTGCCCATCAGGGTCCCGAACACCCGGGGGGCGCGGCAGCGCGCGGCCCAGGCCGAGCGCAGGATGGGGCAGAAGCGGTCGGTGGCAAGGCCCACCCGCCCCTCCCACAGTTCGAGCACCTGCTCGATGGTCGCGCGCTTGACCTCGGGCGAGGTCCAGCGGGAGGTGACGAACGAGCCGTACAGCTCTTCGGCCAGGCGCGTGTACACGGCCTCCTCGATCGCTTCGCGCACCGGCCGGACCAGTTCGCGGGCCTCGGGGGAGGCGTCGGCCTCCAGGGCGTACTGGACCGCCGTCCAGAAGTTCACCTTCGCGATGCCGTAGGTGCGCGACAGGACCGCCTTGGTGGGCAAGGTCCACTCCAGGCCGTGCTCGCCCGCGGCCATGAGGCGTTCCATCAGCGTCTCGCCGCTGCGCTCCTTGCCCCCCAGCGAGTCCCGGGCCTTCAGGCTGGGGTAGGCGGCCAGCGCGAGCGCGATCGCCGCCAGGCCCTTGAGCCCCGGGCCGAGCGTGCGGCGCAGGTCTGCGGTCACGCGTCCGTGGGGGTCCCGAGACCAGGCCTCCAGGCGCTCCCACAGACCCACCTCCCGGGGGGTGAAGATCCGGTCCAGCGGGAGTTCTTCCCGGAAGGCGTAGCGCCCGCTCTCCGCCAGGAGGTCGGAGGGGGAGGGCGCATCGCCGCCGGAGGAGGCCGGGGAACTCATCCGCAGGGATCCTACGCACGGCGGGGCTCCCCGGATACCGGCGGGGCGCCGCGGCCCCGTCCGGGCGGCGCGGCCCCGGCCCGCCGGTGACCGCCGGGTGACCCAAAGGCGGTGGCCGCGCGGCCCGCCCGGGGCGGACGCCCGGGGCGGAGGGGGTTCCCGCCGGGGCGCGCGCGTGGTAGGAATTGCAGCCGCATGGGAGGGCCGCGCCGGCGGATCGCAGGGATCTCGCCGGGCCCGCGGGCGCCCGGGTCAAGCCCCAGGGAGGTCGAGATGAGCAGCGTTCGCGTCGCGCGCAGGGCCTGGCCCGCGCTCCTGGCCCTGGCCGCCCTGGGCCTTTCGGCCTGCACGGGCAGCTACGCCTACCGCACCGACCAGCGGGCGGCCGGCGCCCTGCCGCTCGACCTGCCCCAGGACCCCGACCCCACCAAGAAGTACTGCCGCGTGTGGGTGCCGCCGGTCTACCGCGAGGTGCCCTACCTCGCCCAGTGCAAGGGGGGCACGACGCGCAAGGTCCAGGAGACCGTGATGGAGATGCGGGCCTACGACGAGGTCGTCAAGCCCGCGGGGTGCAAGACCGTGCGCGGGTGCGGCCGCACCTGCGAGGAGTCGCTCGTGCAGGTGCGCCCCGGCGGCTACCGCTGGGAGTTCGACGGGACCTGCTGGCAGTACGTGCACCGGTGCCCCGAGTACCAGTGGTGCAACCGGGTCGTGGCGGAGGAGTCGATCGACTACTGCATGCCGATCCCCGCCGAGGTCGAGACCCGCGTCGAGACCGTGCCCGTCCAGCGCACGCGCGAGGAGTACGTGCCGCCCCAGTACGAGATCCGCTACCGCCAGGAGGTGTTCGTGCCGGGCCACTGGGAGTGGCGCACGACCTGCTCGGACGGCTGCACGCCGGACCGGCGCCCGACGCGCACGCACCTCGTGGAGCGCACCTGCGTCTCGGACTGCCAGCCGGCCAAGCCCCAGGCGCCCGCGCTGGAGCCCGGCTGCGGCCGCACCAACTGAACCCCGCCGGGGGCCGCACCTTCCGGGTGGGCGATCCTTGAGCGCACCCCTGTGCTGGCTATGCTCTAGCCCGCCGGGCCGGCCGCGCGCCGCGCCCCGGCGCGTCCCCCGTCCCCGCCGAGCCCTGATCGACCCCAGCCCACCGCCCGGGAGCCTCCCATGACCCATGTCGTGACCGCCCGCTGCGTCGACTGCCGCTACACCTACTGCGTCGTCGAGTGCCCGGTGTCCTGCTTCTGGGAGGTGAAGAACCCGCACATGCTGGTGATCGACCCGACCACCTGCATCGACTGCGAGGCCTGCGTGCCGGCCTGCCCGATCAACGCGATCTGGCCCGACCACGAGTTGCCGCCCGAGTACGCCGAGTGGACCGAGAAGAACGCCCAGCTCTTCTCCACCGGGACGAACATCACCGAGGGCAGCGACCCGCTGGACACCGCCCGGCTCCTGGACGAGATCCAGGAGGAGGAGCGCGCCAAGGGCTGGAGCATCACCGAGCCCTCGAAGGCGTCGGACTGAAGCGGCGGCGGACGGCAGGGGCGTAGGACGTACGCGCCGCCCCGCGCCGTCCCCCGGAGCGGGGCGGCCGGCGCGCCGGGCCCGGCGGGGTTCAGCCGCCCAGTTGCTCCAGCGCGGTCTTGGCGGCGGCCCGCGCCCCCCCGTCGGGGTCGTCCTTGGCCATCGCCTCCAGCCGACCGCGTGCCGCGGCCAGGCGGTAGGCGCCGGCCGCCTTGGCCGCCCACGCGCGCATGCGGTGGTACGGGTCGTCCAGCAACCCCACGACCAGCGGCCCCAGGTCGGGCCGTTCGGCGCCCAGCGCGCAGACGAGGTCCAGCGCGACCTCCCGGGCCCGGTGGCTCGCGCCCCGCCCGTGGCGGTAGTCCAGGTACGGGCGCGCCCGGTCGATCGCGGCCGGGTCCCCGAGGTGCTTGAGGCCCTCCAGGGCCCCCGCCCGCACGACGTCGCCGGGCGACTCCTCCGCCAGGCGCGCGCACAGGGCCTCGAGCGCGCCGGGCACCTTGAGGCGCCCGAGCGAGCGGGCCGCCGCCCCGCGCACCGCGGGGTGCGGATCGGAAAGGCCCGCGCGCACCGCCTCGCCGGCGAGCGCGCGCCCGGTGTCGCCCAGCGCGTCGAACACGGTCTCCCGCACGCGGGGATCGGCGTCGGCCGCGCCCGCGAGCAGGGCCTCGGCGGCGCCGGGCTCCCGGAGCGTGCGCAGCGTCTCGGCCGCCGCGCGGCGCACGGCGAAGGAGGCATCCTCGCGCAGCGCGCGGGCGAGCGCGGGCACGCCCACGGCGCCAAAGGCCCCGAGCGCCTCGGCGGCGTCCATGCGCCCGGTCAGGTCGGGGTCCACCGCGAGCGCCCGCGCCCAGGCGTGGGGCGACTGCTCCACCTCGATCCCCGCGAGCAGGTCGCCGCCGACGCCCACGCGCAGGAAGCCGTCCGGCGGCGGCATCAGGAACAGGTGCTCCGCGCGGTGCACTTGCAGCACCTGGACGGGGCCGCGGGCCCCCGCGCGCACCGGGAGCGCGAGCCGGAAGAGGCCCTGGCCGCCGGCGGTGGCCTGCTCCTGGCGCACGACGAGCCCGCCCCGCTCCGCGTCGTAGCGCACCGTGAGCCGCGGGTAGCCCACGCCGTACACCCACTGCTCGAAGAACCAGCCCAGGTCGGTGCCCGCCACCGCCTCGAAGGCCCGGCGCAACTGCTCGGAGACGACGGGCTGGTCGCGGTTGCGGCGCACGTACTCGCGCAGCCCGTCACGAAACGCGGCATCGCCCAGGTGCCGGCGCAGCATGTGCAGGATGGCGGCGCCGCGGCTGTAGGCCTTCCCGCCCCCCAGTTCGAGCGGCATGAGCCTCCCTACCCCGACGGCTACCATGCGTTGAAACAATGGATCGCCAACGTGCACGTGAAAGACACGATCAAAGGCTCATTGGTGGAATGTGTGCCGGTGGGTGAAGGCAAGGTGGATTGGCAGGGGCAATTGCGTGCGCTGGCGCGCGACAAAGTCGTCGAGCATGTCACCATTGAAACACATTGCCTGCCCTTGATCGAGAATTCAAAAAAGAATTTGGAAGTCGTGCGCCGGATGTTGGCCGAGGTGAAATAGATCCGTGATTCGAATGGTCGAGTTCTTCGGCAATGACAAAGGGAAATGTCATTCAGGAGGAATTCTGTGACGCACTTGGGGTGACACCTAAGACTTCACAAGATCCCTGCGGGATGACAGGACAAAACGAGTG
>JAPKHB010000319.1 GCA_026647295.1 Planctomycetota bacterium
GCCGCGACCGGCGCAACCTCTCCGTCGCCGGCCTCGAGGTGCGGGGCCGCGAAGAACCCTTCGTCGGCCGCCCGCTCGAGATCGAGGTGGAGGTCGCCAACCACGGCCCGGCCCCGGTCGAGGGCGCCGTGGTGGACGTGGAGGTGGGCGGGCGGCCCGGGCGCGTGAGCGCCCCCGTCCCGCCGCTGGAGGGCGCCGACACCGCGCTCCGGGTGCCCCAGCCCGGCACGCAGCGCGTGCGGGTGACGCTCCCGCGCGACACCTTCCCGCGCCCCGGCTCGGCGTGGGTGCGCGCGCGCGTGCGCCCGCCGCACGACGACCCCGACGCCGACGCGCTGGGCCTGGACAGCGAGCGCACGCTGGCGCTGCGCGTGCGCGACCGCATCCAGGTGGTGGCCTGGACCGAGACCAGCGCCTCGGAGATCGAGACCGGCCAGCGCGACGCGGCCGACCTGTACCTGCGGGCGCTGTACGCCGGCCCGCCCGCCCCCGGCGCCCCGGAGCTCGACGGCCCGGCCCCCCTCTACGCCTACCGGGGCGCGCACTCGGAGTCGGAGCTCAAGGGCCTCCTGCTCGGCCGCGACCGCTTCCCCATCGACCTCGTGGTGCTGGCCAACGTCGAGCCGCGCGACGAGGCGACCGCCGAACTGCTCGCCCAGTTCGTGCGGGCGGGCGGGGCGCTGCTCGCCTTCGTCGGCGACCGCCTGCGCCATCCCGACGCGTGGAACAGCGCGTTTCGGGCCGCGCGCATGGAGGAGCCGCTCCTGCCGCTGCCGCTGGGCGAGGCCGAGGTCCGACCGCGCGGGCGCGGCGGGCGCGGGGTCCCCTTCAGCCTGGACTTCTCGCCGCGCCCGGCCCCCCACCCGCTGGCCGAGCCCTTCACCAACGAGGAGGCCAAGAACTGGATCCAGCAGTTCCCGCCCCAGATCTGGGGGCGCATGCCCTTCGTCGAACTCGAGGCGCCGCCCGCGCCGGGCGAGGAGGGGCCGCGCACCCCGACCGCCGTCGAGCCGCCCTGGACGGTGGTGCTGCGCTTCTGGCCCGAGCCGGGCGAGGCGCAGGGGCGCCCCGCCGTGGTCGAGGGGCGCCTGGGCGAGGGGCGCACGCTCTGGGTCGCCACCAGCGTGGACAACGGCTGGCTGGGAAACGCCGGCTACCTGTTCCTCCCGGTGTTCCTGGAGGAGGCGGCGATGCACCTCACCCGCCCGCCCCCGGGCGGCGCCAACCGCCTGGTCGGCGCTCCGCTGCTCGCCCACCTGCCCGGGGAGGCGCAGGAGGTGCGCTTTGCCGCGCCGGGCGGGCGCCACCTCTCGCCGAACCTGCGCGAGGAGGGCGGCGAGGGGCGCCGGGCCGCCTACCAACTGCGCACGACCGGCGTGGCCGGCGTCTGGGAACTCTCCTGGCGGCTGCCGGACTCGCAGCCCGAGGAGCGCGAGCCGGTGCTGCATTACGCGGTCAACCCGGAGCCGGGCGAGGCGCTCCTGCTCGGCGCCCGCCGCGAGCACGTCCGGGAGGGAATCCCGGAGGGCCTCGCCATCGAGTTCCTGGACTCGTACGCCGAGGCCGGGGCCCGCGCCGTCGAGGCCCGCGAGAGCGAGATCTCGCGCGAACTCCTGATCGGGGTGATCGTCCTCCTGCTGCTGGAGTCCCTGCTGGCGATGGTGTTCGGCCGACGCAGCCAGGCCGCCGCGGCCGCGGACGGGCCGCCCGCGCCGGGGGGGGCCGCGTGACCCGCCCCGGCGTCCTCGCGCTGGCCACCGCCCCGGGCCCGCTCGCCCAGGGCGAGTTGGGCCCGCTCAAGTGGGCGAGCCTGCCCCCGCCGTGGTTGCTCACGTTGATCGTGATCGCGGGCTTCCTCTGGATCCGCGCGCTGTACGCGCGCGAACGCGGCCGGGCCGGCCCCGGCGCCCGGCTCCTCCTGGCCGGGCTGCGCACCGCCGTGATCCTCGCCCTCGTGCTGGTCCTGGGCGGCCCCTTCCGCTACGAGGAGGAGCGCGCCAAGGAGCGCCCCCACCTGGTCGTGCTGGTGGACAACAGCGCCAGCATGCAGGTGAAGGACCGCTACCCGCCGGCGTTGGCCGAGCCGCTGCGCGCCGCCGCGTGGCCGGACGCCGGCCGGCGCCCGGCCGAGGCCGACGAGTTGGGCCGCGGCGACCTCGTGCAGCGCGTGCTGGCGCCCGAGGGCGAACGCCTCCTGCGGACCTGGGCCGAGCGCTTCGTGCTGCACCTCTTCGCCTTCGACGGCGACTGGCGCAGCCTGGGCAGCACGCAGCGCCCGCCGGGTGCCGCCGCGACCGAGCCCGACGCGGACCCCGTGCGCGCGCTGGGCGAGGCGGTGCGCGGCCTGGGCTTCGAGGGCGGCCGCACGCGCCTCGGGGCGGTGCTGCGCTCGGCGGCCAACGAGTTCGCCCGCCGCGCGGACCAGCGCCTGGCCGGCGTGGTGCTGCTCACCGACGGCCGCGACACCAGCGACGGCGAGTCGCCGGTGCAGATCCTGGCCGCCCTGGGCCCGGTGCGCGAGGAGCTGCGCGTGCTGCCCGTGGGGGTCGGCAACCCCTCCAGCGGGCGCAACCTCTGGGTGGAGCGGGTGCGGGCCCGCGACGTCGTCCTGGTGCGCGACCAGGTCTCCTTCGAGTCGGCCCTCCGGCACACCGGCTTCGAGGGCCGCGGCCCGGTGGAGGCCTGGCTGGAGGTCGTGCAGGTGGCCGACGCGGCCGGGCAGCCCATCGAACCCCGCCCCTACGCGCTGGCGGCCGACGCGGCGCGCCGCGCGCGCACGCGGGTCGAGCGCCTCCCCCCCGAAGACGCCAAGGAGCCCGCCGAGGTGCGCCTCATGGCGCCGTTCAACGAGCCGGGCACCTTCCAGGTCCGTGTGCGCGCGCGCTTCGAACGCGCCGAGGACGCCCGCGAGGACTCGGTGCCCGAGGACGACACGAGCACCCACGAACTGCGCGTCGTGGACCAGCGGATCAAGGTGCTGTTCGTGGACAACCTCCCGCGCCACGACTGGCGCTTCTTGAGCAACTACCTCACGCGCGAGCCCGGCGTCGAGGTGAGCCGGCGCCTCGAGGAGGCGCGCAGCCGCTTCGAGGTCCAGGTGCTGCTGCAGAGCGCGGACCCGCTCTTCGAGCAGCCCCACTCGCCGGGCACGCCCCCCTTGCGGGACTTCCCGCGCACCCGGCGCGAGCTCTTCGCCTACGACGTCCTCATCCTGGGCGACGTCGACTGGCGCCGGCTGGACCGGCGCGGCGAGGAGGAGAGCCGTCGCCTGCTCGAGTTGGTGGCGGACTTCGTCGAGGAGGGCGGCGGGCTCGCGCTCCAGTCGGGCGTGGACTACCGAAACCCGCTCGACCTGGCCGACACGCCGCTCGCGCCGCTGCTGCCCGTCCAGGTCCGCGCGGGCGACAAGAAGGCCTCCGACCGCTTCGACCAGTCGTTCCGCATCGAGCTCACCGAGGCCGGCGTGCGCCACCCCATCTTCTCGGTGCTGCCCGGACGCGACGGCGGACTGGCGCCGCCCGAGGAGGTGGCGGCGGTGTGGCGCGGCGACGACGCGCTGTCGCGCGAGTGGCGCTGGTGGTGGCTCTACCGCGCCCAGGACGGGCTGCGCCCGGGGGCGGTCGACCTCGCCCGGGTGCGCATCAGCGACGCGGACGGCCGCGAGTTCCTGGACGCGCGCGGCGAGCCCCACGTGGTGTTCGCCACCACGCGCTTTGGCAACGGCTGGGTGTTCTGGTCGGCGCTCGACACGATCAGCCGCATCCGCCGCGAGCGCCGCGACGAGATCTACGGCGCCTTCTGGGAGCAGGTCATCCGCTACCTGGCCACCTACCGCCTGCTCGGAGGCAACAAGCGCTTCAAGATCAGCACCGACAAGGACGCCTACTTCGTCGGGGAGACCGCGACGCTCACCATCACGGCGCTCGACGAGACCTTCGAGCCGCTGGACACGCCGTGGCTCGACGGTTTGAGCCTGGAGGAGCCCGACGGCGTGGGCGGGACCTCGCTGCGCCTGCTGGAGGGCGACGCGCGCCCGCGCTCCCTCAAGGACGAGGGCCTCAAAGGCACCTACCGCCTCGACCTGCCGCTCAAGCGCAAGGGCATCGTGCGCGCCTGGATCGAGGGCCGCGTCGAGGGCGGGGGCCGCCGGGGCGCCGAACGGGCCGAGAAGCGCTTCGAGGTCAGCTACCGCGCCCGCGAGGACTTCCTGATCCTCCGCCTCGATTGCGTTGCGGATCGCCTCCAGGCCGCGGTCGATGGCATCGAGCGCGGTGTGCGTGTCGTTGGCGGCGACGGCCTGGCATGCCTCC
>JAPKHB010000032.1 GCA_026647295.1 Planctomycetota bacterium
AATGCATCAAGGCGCACGGCAGTCAGGCCCAGAAGGATCTGTACCTGCCGAAGATCGTCTCCGGCGAATGGACCGGCACCATGTGCCTCACCCCTAAAGACCGCGCCGCGCCTTGGAGGCCCTGGCCCAGATGGGACCGGCCGGCGCGGCCGCCGCCCCGGTCGTGGCCCGCGTCGCGGCCACGCCGGGGCACCCGGCGCGCACGGAGGCCTTCACCGCCCTGGCCGCGTTCGGGCCCGCCGGGCGGGCGGGACTCGCGCCGGCCCGCGCGGCGCTTGCGGAAGATCCCGCGGAAGTCCCCCCGTGGGCGCTGGGGCGCCTCCTCCTCGGGCTGGGGCCGGAGGGGCGCGCGGCCCTGCTGGGCCTGCTCGCCGCCGAACGCCCGGACGTGCGGGCCCGGGCCGTCCAGGCGGCCGCCTCCGCCCCCGCGACGGACGCCGAGGTGCTGGAGGCGCTGGCCGCGCGGACCCACGACGCCGACCCGGCCGTGCGCGCCGCCACGGCGCGGGCCCTGGTGGAGTGGGTCCGCACCCGCCCGGACGCGACCGCCCGGGTCCGGCCCCTGCTCGACGCCCTGGCCGCCGACGCAAGCCCCCCCGTGCGCGCGGCGGCCCAGGCCGGTGGCGGCCCTACGGCGAGCGTCCCCCCGCGGTAGCCAACGCCACGGCGCCGTTGTGCCCGAGGTCCGCCCCCCGTATGCTTCCGGCCACTGGCGCCGCGAGGTCCCTGGTGCGCGCCCGCGCCCCCCGGAACAAAACCTCTCGCCAGTGGGGCCCTTGGGGCCCGGGAGGGCAGGATGATCCAGCGCGCGGCCCGCATGGTCGGGGTGTGTCTTTCGCTCTTGGCCGTGAGCGGCTGCGGCTGCGGCTCGGACGTGGCGGGGGCCGGCACCGCGGCCCAGACGTGGACCCTCAACGGCCAGTTTTCCGAGGGCACGATCTTCAACCTCTCGCAGGTCGGCGACGCCCTGCAGTTGAGCGAGCAGGACACGCCCTGCGAGTTCGTCAACGTGGCCGCGTCGGGCAACGGCACCGTCGTGCGCATCGAGGTGAACTCGGGTGTCGTCGTCGGCGAGTACCGCAGCGCCCCCGAGGGACGCGGCACCGACCCGAGTCGCACCACGGTGGACCTGGAGTGCAACGTCTGGTGCAGCAACCGGGCCGAGTCCGGCAGCATCGATGGCGTCCCGCACGGCAGTTGCGTCAAGATCGGGGTGGTGATCGGCGGCACCCGGGGCGACAAGAACATGGACGGGAGCTTCACCCCCAACCCGGCCGGCCAGTACCTCCAGGGGCCCTTCAGCTACAACACCTGCGTGGACCGCGACGGGGACGGCCTGATCCGCACCTCGTCGGGCCTCGGGGACATCCTGCCCTGGCCGGACCTCACCGACGGCCTGGGCGGGGCGACGGGCGTGGTCGAGGACGCCGCGGACGAATGCATCCTCCTCTACCAGCGCCTGCCCGACTCGCCCAACGCCCGGCACATGTCCGTGGACTCGGACAACAACATCTGGGTCGGGGGCTATCCCTTCTCCCTCCAGCGCTTCCACAAGTTGCACGGCGACACCGCGGCGTTCCTCGACACCTTCCACGCCAGCACCTTCGGGGCCGGCGGCTACGGGGGACTGATCGACGGAGCGGGCATCCTGTGGTCGGCGAGCCTCGTGGAGTCCGCGACGCTGCGCTACGACCCGGTGCTGGCCACGGGCGTCGCGATCCCCTCCAGCAGTTCCTACGGCATGGGCGTGGACAACAACGGCAACATCTGGAACTCGAAGTTCGGCGAGGCCTTAATCATGAAGTTCGACCCGGCCGGGACGCCCTTTGCGGGCTTCCCCAAGCCGACGGGAGGAGGCGGCGGCGCGCGCGGCGTCGCGGTGACCGGGGCCGACAACCACATCTGGGTCGCCAACAGCTTCGGCAGCGACGTCTCGCGGCTGGACAACGACGGCAACCTGCTCAAGGTGATCCCCGTCGGCTCGATGCCCACGGGCGTGGCCGTGGACTCCAACGGCAAGGTGTGGGTCACCAACTTCATCAGCAACAACGTGATGCGCATCGACCCCGCGGGCGACATGGACGGGCTCGGCGCCGTCGACCTCACCGTGCCCATCGGATCGAGCGCGACGCCGTACAACTACAGCGACATGACCGGCGCGGTGGTGTTCGGCACCACGGCCCAGATCGGCACCTGGACGGTCGTGTTCGACTCCGGCACGGGCGGCCAGCCCTGGGGCGTGCTCACCTGGAACACCGAACCGGGTGGCTCGGAGCCCCCGGGGACGAGCATCACCGTGGAGGCGCGCGCGTCCGACACCCTGGGCGGCCTGGTCCTCCTGCCCTACACGGCGGTGGGCAACGGCGTCCCCTTCGCCATGGCCGGGCGCTTCATCCAGGTGCGCGTGACCCTCCAGGCCGCTCTCGACGGCACCAGCCCGGTGCTCTCCGACATCGCGCTCTCCTCGGCCCCGTAGCCCGCCCGAGGCGTCACGGCCCACCCCTCGCGCCGGCCCGCCCGCGGGCTCCCCCTCGCGCGCCCCCTCCCGGTGCGCCGCACGGCCCTACCTGCGACCCGTGAACGCATGCAATGGCCGGTACCCGTTCAGCCCCTTCGAACTCGGGCGGCGCGTCCGGCGCGGGAGCCCTCCCTCCGATTGCGGGATCCGGCGACCATTCCTGCGCCATCGGCGCGCCCTCCCGGTGCGCCGTACGTCCCAACCTCCGACCCCTGAACGCATACAATGGCTTGCATGCGCTCCTGGGCCCGAGGCATCCCGGTCCTCCTCGCGGCCGCAGCGGCCTTCCTGTTGTTCCGTTCCCACGAGGGGATTGCGCCCGAGGGCCCCTCCCCTCCCACCTCGCCTGCCGCGGACGCGCCGACGTTGCACGCGGCGCCTGCCGCCCCCGCCTCCCGGGCGCATCCGTTGCCTCCGCCGCAGACGGATCCCGAGACCCACGCCGACCTCGCGGGGACCGTGCGCGACGCCGCCGGCGCCCCGGTCGCCCGGGCGCACGTGACGTTGTTGCTCGCCGAGCCCGGCGGTGCCGTTTCCCGCGGGACGGTCCGGACCGACGCGGAGGGGCGGTACCGCATCCCGCTCGCGTTCCTCGCGCGGCTTTCGGCGCCAGCGCGCGCGTCCGTGTCCGCCCTCGTCGCGGCCTGGCACGCCGACCACGGACAGGCACGCGCCGCGCTCCCGCAGCCCCTCCCGGCGGATGGCCTGACGCAGGACGTCACGCTGCAGCGCGGGCGGGTGCTCCGGGGGCGGGTGCTCGGCCCCTCCGGCGAAGCGGCGCCCGAGGCGACGCTGCGCCTCCTCGTCGGCGCCCCCGGGACCGATCCGATCCACCTGGGCGACAGCGAGGCCGACGGCCGCTTCGCCCTCCTGCTCCCCGAGGCGCCCGCGGGTGCCCGCATCGTGGCCTGGCATCCCCGGTGGGGGCACGCGGTACGCGACCTGCCGGCTCCAGCCGCGCCGGCCGACCTGGGCGACGTCCGCCTGGAGCCCCTGCCGACGATCCGGGGCCGCACGCTCCTTTCGGACGCGACCCCCGCCGCGGGGCTGGAGGTCGCCGCGCGCTGGATCGGCGCCGCCCACGGCGACGGCGGCCCCTTGACCGCTGCGCTGGGTCGGCCGCGCGCCTACGCCACCGTGCGCAGCGACGAGACGGGCGCCTTCGTCCTTGCGGTACCCGCGGGCAGCCGCTGGAGCCTCGCGGCTCCGGGGACGAAGGGGGTGGAAGCCGAGGCCGGCGAGCAGGACGTGCGGATCGTGTTGGGTGGTACGCGCGTTCGCGTGGCCGTGCGGGACCCCTCGGGCACCCCGCTGCCCGGCGCCACCCTCGTGGGGGTGGGTTGGAAGCCCGAGGAGACCAACCTCTTCGAGGAGTTCCGCGCCGGTCGGATCGACCTCGCGACGGCCCGCGAGCGGGCCGAGTGGTTCAGCGCGGGCTCCGCCGGGTCCAGCGACGACTTCGTGTTGGCCCCGGGCAGCCATGTCGCGTTCGTCGCGAATCTCGAGGGCCTGCGCCCCGGGGAGGTGGCCCTGACGGTCCCCGCCGGACGCAGCGAGATCCCGGTCGACCTCGTGATCTCCGAGGTGCAGAGCCGGGGCCGGTTGCGGCTGCGCTGCCTGCTCCCGACCGGCGAGGAGGCCCCGGCCGCCCTGGTCGACGCCGAGACGCTGCTCGGAGCCGGCGTGTTCCGGGGCGTCGTGGACCTGCCCGACGGGCTCCCCGCTTTGCCCGTGGGCTCGTTGCACCTCGCGGTCACGCCCACGCTTCCGGGCATCGAGCCCCACGTCCACGAAGCCGAGACCTGGTCGTTGCCGGCGGCCCGGCGGGTGGAGGTCGTGGCGGAAGAAACCCGGGAGGTCACGTTCCGCCACGCCTCGGGCGGCCGGATCCGCCTGCTGCTGCGCCCACCGCCGGGGGCTCCCCCCGCGCCCGGCCCGAAGGACGAGGGGTTCTGGGACGGCCCTGCGGTGCGCCTCGTACACCTTGAGTCCGCGGTCGCCCGACGACCGATGTTCGTGCACACCGAAGACGAGTCGGGTCGGGCCAGGTCCTCGGGATCCGTCGCCCTCGTCGGCACCCCTTGCCGCAGCGCCACCCTCTTCCCGCCGGGCCGCTACCGCCTCGACGTGGCCCGACCCGGCAGCGGCTGGCAGGACGTGTATGCCGCCCGGGAGGTCGTGATCGACGCCGGCCGCTTCACGGAGGTAGAGATCGACCTTCCGCCGTAGACCCCGCGGCCCTACGGCGCGCCGGGCCCTTCGCCGGGGCCGGCGTCGAGCACGCCGGTGAGGTAGACCACCGACCCGCACAGCCAGATCAGCGTTCCGGCGGCAATCAGCCAGAGCCCCGGCCCGACCAGCGCTTCCAGCCCCCCGGCCCCGGCGCCCGGGGCGAGGGAGCCGACGCAGTAGCCCACGACGCCCAGCAGGGCGACGACGAAACCCAGCACGACCAGGCTCCGCCCCCGGGTCATGCGCCCCGCTGCGCTCACGCGGGCCTCCTGGGCGGGGCTGGCCCGGCGGGCGTCCCGCCGCGCCTCGCGCCCGACGACCTCCAACGCATCGGCCGGCAGTGCGTGCTCGCTCATGATCGACTTCCTCCAGGGCTCACGACAGGGGTGACGGGGGACGCCTCCAGGCGCCGCCACACGGGGCTGCGCAGCGCCAGGAGGACGAGATGGAGCAGGCGGCCGGCCAGCCCGAGGAAGGCGAGCAGCCAGGCGCAGACGGCGGCCACGAGGAAGAGGCGGGCGATCCAGAGCAGGAAGGGCGCCTCGATGAGGCCAGCCAGCCGGAAGGTGCAGGTCGCGTACATCCCCAGGGGGAAGACGAGCCCCCAGAACAGCGGGTCGTAGACGATGCGCACGCGGCGCACGACGTGGCGCCACACGCCCAGCACCACGAGCATCGGGATCCACCAGGTGGCTGTTGCCCAGTACATCACGGTCAGGCCGAGGAGGAAGGGCCGCAGGGCCGTTGCCAAGGCGAGCCCCTCGCCGCGTTCGACCAGCAACACCCCGGCCAGGGTCGAGATCGCCACGGCGCCCATGTTGACCCAGTACGGGGGCATCAGGTCCCGCGGCGAGAACTCGTGGAACATGTAGCGCTGGAAGATCATCCCGATGATCCACAGGTAAAGCATCCCGCCGCACAGCCAGAACGAGAGCAACAGGAAGTAGGCGAGGTCCGGCTGCCCGAACCCGAGGTCCCCGACGAGCGCCCCGAGGACGCACAGCGACTGGGTCGCCACGACCGCCACCAGCCAGCCCCCGTTGATGCCGTCGGCCAGGGAGGGCTTGTGGCGCCGCACCGTGAGGGCCGTGAACACGCCGTAGGTCACCAGGGCCCACAGCAGAACGGCGAACCACCACGCGACCCGGGCGAGGCCGGCGTTGCCGTCGAGCAGCAACGCCTGGGATCCGAACACCGCCGTCGCCGCCACCAGCGTGAAGAACCCGGGCGCCCGCTCGTGGCTGCGTAGGTCCTGCACGAGGCGTCCGGGCGCAAGGGCCGCGCGCACGAGCAGCACCCCCCACAGGGCGGGATAGGCCACCAGGTTGATGGTGGCAACGACCTCGCAGGCCACGCCCAGGCCCATGCGGTCGCAGGCGATGGCGAGGATGCCGGTGGCCATCACGAGGGCAAACGCCGCCGGGTGCAGGTCCGCCACGACGCGACCGAGGTGGGTCCGCAGCGACGGCGAGCCCGATCCGCCGTCGGGGGACACGGAGGGGAACGCGGAACGCGCCACGCCCGAAGGCTACGACGGGCGCGCCGGTCCCGCTACGGACCCCGGTCTGATTCCTCCGTCGTCCGGGAGGCCGATCGATGTCGGAGTTCGTCCTACGCGGACCCCGGGGGCCCGGATGCGCCGGGCACCGGCCGGGCGTCAGTCCACCAGCCCGTGCTGGAGGGCGTAGCGCATGAGCTGGGCCGTGGTCTCGAGCCCAAGTTTGGCCAGGATCCGCGTGCGATAGGTGCTCACGGTCTTCACGCTCACGTGCATGCGGGCTGCCGCCTCCGACGCCGTGAGGCCGGAGCCGAGCCGGCGCAGGACTTCGAGTTCGCGCGCCGAGAGGCGTTCGTGGAGTGGTTCCTGCGCCGTGCCGGCCAGCGCGATGCGGTCGGCCAGCCGCGAGGCCAGCGCCTCGCCGATGTAGCGGCGGCCCTCCAGCACCGTGCGGATGGCCCGCAGCAGTTCCTCGGGGGCGCGGTCCTTGGTGAGGTAGCCCAGCACCCCGGACCGCAGCGCCCGCAACACGAAGGCGCTGTCCTCGTACATGCTCAACACGAGGATCGCCATCCCCGGCCGGCGCTCCTTGAGCGCCGGCACGTGTTCCAGGCTGTTCTGGTCGCCCAGCGCCACGTCGAGGACCAGCAGCGTCCACGGGGCGCGGGCAACGCGATCGTGCAGGTCTGCGCAATTCCCGACCTCGTCGATCTGGGCGCCCGGGTAGGCGTCGGCCACGATCCTCCGGAGCCCGGACCGGACGATGGCGTGGTCGTCAGCGAGGAGGATTCGCATGGCGGGCAACCGGGGGATGGGGAACCGCTACGCGCACGAGCGTACCGCGGCCGCGCGCGGGCCCGAGGCGGAGGCGCCCCCCGACCAGCGCCGCCCGCTCGCGCATTCCGGCGAGGCCCAGGGCATGGGATGCCGCCTGGATGCCCGGCGGCAGCCCGCATCCGTCGTCGGCGATGCGCAGGTGAAGCACGTCCCCGCGCATCTCGAGCCGGACGGCCACGCGCCGGGCCCGCGCGTGGCGGACCACGTTGGTCAGGGCCTCCTGGGCGATGCGGAACAGGGCCACCGCGACATCCGGGGCCGGGGCCGGCTTGGGGTCCCGCGCCCGGACGCGAACCTCGAGGCCCCCCCGGGCCTCGACCTCCCGGCCGAGCCAGCGCAGCGCTTCGCACAGCCCCAGGCGGTCGAGCACCGGCGGGCGCAGTTCGGAGGAAATGCGCCGCACGAAGTCCAGGGCCGCCACGATCCGCGCCCCGAGTTCCTCGCAGTCCTTCCCAAGGGCCTCGGCGCAGCCCACGTCCCCGGGGCCACATCGGGCCGGGAGCCGGGCGAGGTCGATCTTCAGGGAGGTGAGGAGTTGGCCGATCTCGTCGTGCAGTTCGCGGGAGATGCGCGCCGCCTCCTCCTCGCGGGCCGTCTGCGCACGGCGGGCGAGCGCCCGCAGGCGCGCCTGCGCCCGCCGCGCCTCGCCGTGCCGCCGTTGGAGGTCGTCGGCCATGGCGTTGAAGGCCCGGGCGAGCGCACCGAGTTCGCCATAGCCCTCCGGCGCGTCGGCGCGCACCGAGTAGTCTCCGCGGCCCAGGCGGCGCACGGTGTCGGCCAGGGCCCGCAACGCCCGCAGCACGCCGACCTCGGCGGCGACGAAGGCGGCGCCGATGGTGAAGAGCGTGATCAGCCCCAGGCCCAGCAGGGTGCGCAGGAAGGCGTCCCGCGACCAACCGACCACGGCCTCGTGCCGGAGGGCCACGGCGACAAAGACCCCCTCCAGGTCCTGGAGCGGGGCGGCGACCACCAGGCGCTCTTGGGGAGGGCTCCCGAGGCGGCGCACGATGCCCCCACCGCCCCGGGAGAGCGCCGTCGCATCGTCCACGCCGAGCGACGTGCCGGTCGGGATCTCGTCGCCGCCCGCGGCCAGCACCCGGCCGTGGCGGTCCAGGAGCATCAGCGTCGGCGCTCCCGGGCTCGGGTCGTTGCGGGCGAGGTCGGACAGCCACGCGAGGTCCAGCCCGCTGAACAGGACCTCCGTCACCTCGCCCGCGGCGCCGCGCACCGCCAGCGCGTGGTTGAGCGTGGGCCGGCCGAAGATCGGGGAGACGCTGTACGTCCCGGCGACGGGCCCCGGGGAGTCCAACGCAGCCCGGAAGGCCGGGTGGTCCCGCCAGGTGGACGCGTGGGGCGAGGGGTACGCGCTCACGAGAACCTCGCCCTGGGGCGAAAGCACGCCCACGTTGGCCAGTTGGGGGTGCCCGGCGAGGAGCGCCGCGAGGAACTCCGGCTCCCGCAAGAGGGGGCTGCCGGGCCCTTCGCGGGCGAGCCTCTCGGCCAGCCACGAGAGCAGGCTGCGAGCGCCCTGGATCTGGTGCAGGTGCTCGCGCGCCATCACGCGCGCCTGGTGCAGGGCCTCGCGCTCCGTTCGGCGCCAGGCGGCCTCGCGTTCCCGGTCGGCGGCGTAGACGGCGAAGAGCAACGCGGGCAGCGTCGCGAGGCAGATCAGGAAGAGCAGCCGGCTGCGCAGGGAGGAAGGCGACCCGGAGGCACCGTGTCGTTGGGGGCGGGCCATGCGGCTTGCATGATGGCATGTCGGACGGCGCCGGATCGGCACGCATCGCGGCGTTCCCCAGGTGCGCAGGATCCCGCAGCCGCGCGGACCGCGTTTCGGCCGCCGCTACGCCCAGGCGACGAAGTCCTCGGCGGGGTAGGGCGCCACCGTGGCCGAGGTGACCGCACCGAGCGCGTCGCGCCACGGCGCCAGCGCGGCCTGGCGCCGAGGGCCGCCGGAGGCTTCGTCCAGTTCGCACAGGTAGACACGGTCACCCGGGCCAAGGCCGAGGCCGCCGAGGTAGGCGACCGTGGCGTCCCGGTGGGCCCGTTCGGCGGGCGCACCCCCGAGGCCGACCAGCACCGTGAGGGCGACGCGCACTCCCGCCTCCTTGAGCGCCGCCACCGTGCGCCCGAAGGCGCCAAGGTCCGCCCCCTTGCCGGCGGCGGCGCGCAGCGAGGCCAGGCCAGTCTCGAGTCCGAGCGTGAGGTCTCCGAGGCCGGCCGCCGCGAGGCGGCCCCACCCGCGCGCCGTCCGCGCCGGCGCGTGGTCCGGATCGAGGAAGGCGGCGACGCCGCGTGCCCGGCGGCCCAGGCGCCGTTCGACCGCGGCGAGGACCTCGAGCAGGCGCCCGTCCCCGAGCGACGCGGCCGACGCCGAGCCCAGGAACACGCCGCGGCGTACGGCGGCGTCCGCGCCGCACAGCGCGGCGACCGCGTCGAGGTGCCGCGCGAAGTCGGCGCGGTCCAGCACGCGGAACGGGCGCTCGCGGTAGAAGGCGCAGAAGGTGCAGCGCCCGTTGGGGCAGCCCCGCGCCGGCGTGACCACGAGGTCGCGCTGGCGGTGCGGCGGAAGGATGGGGATGCCCTCGGCGTACACGCTCCGTGCCGTGGCCGCATGGCGCTCGTAGGCGGCGACGGTGAGGTCCGACGCGCGTTGCAACAGCGCAAGGAGGCCCGGCGGCGGCGCCGCCTCCGACCCGAGCCCCCCGGCCCGAAGCCGCGTCCTCCAGGCCCCGACGGCCGCGAGCACGCGCCCGTGGGCTGCCCGGGCGGGGCCGGGCGCGAGCACGATCCCCGAGCGCGGGCCCACGTGCACGGCCCCCAACAGCGTTCGGCGCATGAGCGCGCCCCGCTCGCGCCAGGCGACCCAGCGGCCCTCGGCGTCCAGCCGCAGGTACGCGCCGCGCCCCTCGTCCTCGAAGACGGCGCCCTCGCGCGCAAGGCGCACATGCACGGCGGCGGGGGGCGGCGGCCGAGGCAACATCACGCGATCCCGCCCACCCTACGCCCCCTGCGCCAACCGCCCCGCCGCGCGCCGACGGTGCGCACCCTGGCGCAGGGGCGGGGGCCGGCCGCGCGTCAGGCGTTCGCGCGCGGCACTGGAGGCGGGGGCGGGCGTGTTCCGGGCGCCCAATCCAGGGCGGAGAGGAACGCGAAGAACTCCTCGTTCAGTCGGAGTGGCGACTCGGATCCGAAGCGCCACAGCCACACGCTCCCACGCCCCTTCCCCGAGACGTCGAGACAGAGGAGGGACCCGTCCTCGCAGGTCGCAATGGGGAGCAGTTTCCAATCCAGCGGCGGGGTGGCCGCCCGGGCCCGCGCCAGGACGACCTCGACGTCGGCTGCCCCCCCCACGTGCAGCCCGAGGAACCGCCGCACCTCCCCCTGCACCACCCCCGTCGCCGTGTGCACCGCGAACCACGCGGGACGGAGCACGCCGCCGTTGCCCCGCCGCAGGAACTGGACGTAGGTCTCCGGAAGCACGATGTCCTGGCGTCGCTCCAGCCGTGTCAGGTCACCCGGCTCGAGCGGATCTCCCGGCTCCAACAGTTCACGGATCTTCGGATAGGGCCGTGCGGGTGTCGGGGGAACTCGCACACGAAGTTCCTGATCCTCGGCCAGGTCGTCGATCCAGGGTGCGGCGGCCTCTTCCGCCGATTGGGAGAGCGGAGGAGCCCTGGAGCGGCGTCTCGACTCGAGGATCCCGCCCAGGAGTTGCTCCACGCCGTAGAACGCGGGCAGCAGCGAGGCGGTCCAGATCCATCCGGACTCCCACAGCAACCACGTGCTGGCGGCGGAGAGGGCCAGCAACAGGAGACCCCCGAGGATCGAGCGGCCGGGCGAGTCGGGAACCCGACGCAACCCCGGCCTGCGGCGAGTCGTGCGCGGCAAGGGCGCCTCCCAGTCCGACCGTCCCGCATCGTAGCGGGGCGGGCCACGCCCTGCGCCCCCGGGCCGGCTGGCCCGACCCATGCGCGAACCGACGCGGCCGGGTGGGGCGAGCGGCTCGGCGGATCCCGATCAGCGGTCCGGCACGCGGGGGTCCAGGTGGGGCAGGATGGCCGTCGTGCCCGGGACGGGGCGGTAGTCCTCGCGTTGGGCGGGCAGCACGGCGCGCCGCCGCCCGACCCGCACCAGGGCGTGGACCGCGAGCAGGGCGCCGGAGCCCCCGATGGCATACAGCAGGCCCGCCGGCCCCAGGACCGCCATGCACGCCCCCGCCACCAGCGGCCCGAACACCGCGCCTGTGCTGGACACCAGCACCAGGGTCGAGACCCCGGGCAGGATCTCGTCGGCCTCGAAGCGATCCGCGGCGTGCGCGACGCTCAAGGGGTAGAGCACGGCCCCCAGCCCGCCGACCAGCGCCGCGCCGGCAAAGGCCGGCAGCGCGGGGCTCGCGCCCCACGTGAGGGCCGCGAGCGCCGCGGGCAGGAGCAGCACGCCGGTCGCGCCGATCGCGATGCGTCGGTCCATGAGGTTGGACACCCGCCCGACGATCCCCTGGAACACGAGCCCGCCGAAGGTCGCGGCGGCCATCCAGCAACCCACGGCCGCCACGGAACCCAGCCGGGCCAGGGCGAACGCCGGGCCCATGCTCATCAGCGCACCCATCACCACCCCTCCGACCACGGCCCCGGCCCCGGCGCTCGGCGTGCGGCGCCACAGCGTGCGAATGCCCAGGTAGCGGGGCACCGGGGCGTCCGGGGCCCCGGCGCGGGTAAGGGCCACGGGCACCACGCCGAGGGCGAAGAGCAGCGCGACGACCAGGAAGGGTGGCGCCTCGTCCATGGGAGGCAGGGCGAGCAGGAGCTGGCCTGCGCCCAGCGCGAGGTACCAGGTGGCCATGTAGACCGTCAGCACGCGGGCCCGCTGCCCGCCGGTGGCACTCAGGTTGAGCCAGCTCTCGATCGTCGTGAGGAGCACCGCCATGGCCGCCCCGGAGATCGCGCGCAGGAGGGCCCACGCCGGGGCCCAGGGCAGGAGCAGGTGGGCCACCGCCGCGGCGGTGGAGAGCGCCGCCACCGCCGCAAACGCCCGGATGTGGCCGACCCGGTGCACCAGGCGGGGCGCCAGCAGGCAGCCCCCCACGAGGCCGAGGGGATAGCAACCCAGCACGAGCGCGCGCGGCGGGGCCGCCAGCCCCCAGGCACCGAGCCGCAACGCGATCCACGTGCCGAGCAGCCCCTGGGCGGCCAGCACCGCCGCCGTCCCCACCAGCAGGGCGAGGATCGACGCGCGGGGGCTCGGGTCGGCTGCGGATCGGGTCCGGGACATGCGCCCTCCGCCGGCGTTCGGGTACAACGGCCGGCCCGCGTCCGGGCTGCGCCCGTCGGGAGGACCGTGCCGCCGCCTGACGCCCTCGCCTACGACATCCTGCGCTCCCTGCGGCGGATCCTGCGCCGGGTGGGCGGCCACTCCCGCGCGCTTTCGCGGTCGGCGGGCCTGACGGTGCCCCAGATCCTGTGCCTGCGGGCCATCGCGGCGGGCGGACCGGAGGTCACGGTCGCCGGAGTCGGCCGTGCGGTGCACCTGTCGCCCAGCGCCGTCTCCCGCGTCCTGGACCGGCTCGAACGGGCGGGCCTCGTGCAACGCGTGCGCCGGGCCCAGGACCGGCGCAAGGTGTGCCTGGAGCTCACCGACCTCGGCCGCGGGCGGGCCGCCGCGCTCCCGACCCCGCTCCACGACATCTTCCTGGAGCGCCTGCTCGCCCTGGACGACACCCGGCGTCGCGTCCTGCTCGAGGCCCTCGAGGAGATCGTGCACCTCATGGAGGCCGAGGACCTTGCGGCCGCGCCCCTTCTGACGCCCGACGAACCCGGCGAGCCGCCGGAGGACGCCTGAACGGACCCGGCCGAACGCGTCACGCCTCGGCCTCGAGCGGGCAGACGGCGCGCGCGGCGAGGAACGCCGGCCGCGGCGGCAATTCGGAGAACGGGGCTTCCAGCCGGTTCTCCACGCTGTTGTAGACGAGGAAGAGGTTGACCCGGTCCTCGGGGCTCAGGTTGCCCGCCGAGGCGTGCATCAGGTTGGCGTCGAAGATCACGGCCGACCCGGCGCGCCCCTTGGGCGCCACGAGTCCGCGCCCGGCCATGAGGCGCCGCAGGCTCGCCCGGTCCGGCACCCCATACCGCTGGCGGCGCAAGGACTCGCGGTGGTGCTCCCGGGGCGTGCCCCCCGGGCAGCGCAGGTAGGCCCGATGCGAGCCGGGCACGACGATCAGAGGTCCGTTGAACTCGTGGTTGTCGGTGAGGGCGAGGCTCACGCTGAAGGCCCGCGGCCGGGGCATTCCGTCCTCCACATGCCACGTCTCGAAGTCGGAGTGCCAGAAGAATTCGCGCCCATCCAACGCGGGCTTGAAGTTGATGCGCGACTGGTGGAGGTAGACCGGCGAACCCAGGATCTGGTGGGCGATGGCGAGCAGCCGGGGGTGCCGGATGACGCGGGCGAACGCCTCGCTGCGCTCGTGTACCTGGAACACGCTGCGCACGACGTCGCTGTCCGGCTCGATCACCACTGCCTCGGCGTCCGGCCGCGCGGCCGCGCGCAGCCGATGGGCCTCGGCCCGCAACCCTGCGGCCCGGGACGCGGGCAGGAGGTCCATGACCGACAAGAAGCCGTCGCGCTCGTAGCGCGCGAGCTCGGACGCGTCGAGCGGCCCCGCGCCCGCCCCCCACACGACCGGATCGGGCCGCTCGGCGAGCCCGAAGGCGCCACCCCGGCGGGAGGCGTAGGGGTCCGGGGCCCGCTGCACCGTGCGCGCCCTCACCGGTGGCCCTCGCCGGCCGCGGGCGCCCCTGCAGGCAAGGGATAGGCGCCGCGCGCGTCGTGCACCTCCTGCCCCGTGACGGGGGGATTGAACACGCACACCAGCCGCAGTTCGGTGTGCGCCTGGAGCACGTGCGGGTCGTGGCGGTCCAGCGCGTACAAGGTGCCCGGACCGATCGGATGAACCGCCCCGGTGCGCCGGTCGTGGATGGTCCCCTCGCCGGCCACGCAGTACACGGCCTCCAGGTGGTGTGCGTAGCACATCGCGAGCGCGGCCCCCGCCCGCACGACGGTGTCGTGCAGGGAGAAGCCCATGCCGTCCCTTGCCAGGAGCAGGCGCCGGCTGGTCCAGTCGGGCGTGCAAACCTCGCGCTCGCCCCCCGTGAGCGTCTCAAGGCGCCGGATGATCATGGCGTGGCCTCCCGGGCGGCCAGGGCGGTGGCCACCCCGCGCCCCAGCGCCTCCCGGGCCGCGGCATCGAGTCGGGTGAGCCCCCGCTCCAGCAGCGCGGCATCGATGGTGAGGGGCGGGAGGACCTTGAGCACCTCCCCCCGCGCCCCCGCCGTCTCGATCACCACGCCGTGCTCGAAGGCGGCGCGGGCGACGCGGGCCGCGGCGGTGGGATCCTCGAACCGTATGCCCTGCACCAGGCCCCGCCCGCGCACGCGCCCCCCGTGCCGCCCGGCCAGCTGCTCCAACGCCTCCCGCACCACGCCGGACTTCGCCGCCACGGCCCGCGTGAGGCGGTCATCCCTCCAGTAGCGCTCGAGGGCCGCAGCCCCCGTCACGAAGGCGTGGTTGTTGCCCCGGAAGGTCCCGTTGTGCTCCCCGGGGGCGAAGCGGTCCAGGTCCGGGCGGATGAGCAGCATCGAAAGGGGCAGGCCGAAGCCCGACAGCGACTTGGAGAGACAGACCACGTCCGGTTCGACGCCCCAGCCCTCGAAGGAGAAGAAGGGGCCGGTGCGGCCGCAGCCCACCTGGATGTCGTCCACGACGAGCAGCGCGTCCACCTCGCGGGCGAGGGCGGCCAGCCGGCGCACCCACGCCGCGGAGGCGACCTTCAGCCCGCCTTCGGCCTGGACGGTCTCGAGCACGATCGCCGCAGGGGGCTCCAGGCCGCTGCCCGGGTCTTCCACGTAGCGGCGCAGGAGCGCCACGGTGTCCACCCCCGGCCCCAAGTACCCGTCGTAGGGCAGGTGCGCCACGTGGGCGTGGGGCACCCCGGCCCCGGCACGCTTGGCGGCGCTGCCCGTGAGCGCCAGCGCGCCCAGCGTCATCCCGTGGAAGGCGTTTGTGAAGGCAATCACAGTCGGGCGGCCCGTGACCTTCCGGGCCAACTTGAGCGCCGCCTCCACCGCGTTGGTGCCGGTCGGGCCGGGGAACATCAGGCGGTACGACATGCCGCGCGGCGCCAGCACGATCTCATCGAAGGCGCGCATCCACGCCTCCTTGGCCTGGGTGGCCATGTCCAGGCCGTGGGCGATGCCGTCGGAGGCCAGGTACTCGACGAGCCGGCGCTTGAGGTGGGGCTCATTGTGTCCGTAGTTGAGGGCGCCCGCGCCCGCAAAGAAGTCCACGTAGCGCCGCCCTCGCACGTCCTCGAGGGTCGCGCCGCGGGCCCGCACGAACACGGTCGGAAAGCTCCGGCAATAGGAACGCACCCTCGACTCGAGACGGTCCGTGGTGGCCAGCGCGGGCTCGGTCATCGCCGCTCCTTCAGGGGCCCGATGCGCAAGAGGACCTCCGCCTCGTGCTGCGGATCGGGAAAGTCGCTCGCCGCCAGGAACGGCGCGGTCGCCAGCGGCGCGTCCCACCGCCGGGCGAGCCCCTCGAACAGCGCCCGCGAGGGCCGGTTGCCCGGCGTCACGGTCGCCTCGAGGTAGCGCGCCCCGAGTGGCTGCTGGCACGCGATCAGGTGGTCGAGCATCCGACCGGCGACGCCCTGCCGGCGCACCGTGGCGCACGTGGCCACTTGCCACACGAAGAGGACGTCCGGCGCGTCGGGGCGCCGGTAGCCGAACACGAAGCCGCACAGGGCGCCGGGCCCGGCCTCGGCCACGACGCTCGTCCGCCGGAAGTGCGTGCAGGCCAGCAGGTACGCGTAGTCCGAGTTGGCGTCCAGCGCCGGGGTCGCCCGGACCAACGCACACAGCGCGACCCCGTCGGCCCGGCGCGGCGGGCGCAGGCACAGGTCGCGGGCGGTGGCGCCGGGCGCCGTCACGGGGTCGCCCCCGCCCGGCGCGGCGTCGGCTCGCACAACTCCGACCAGCAAGGACCGAAGGGGCCCGCGCGCCGACGCGCCTCGAAGTGGGCGTGGTGCGCCTGCCGCAACAAGACCGCCGCATCCCCTTCGGGAACAACGAGGTTCGCGTGGAGGCCGTTGGCCGCGTGGGTAATCATGTGGACGCGGCGGATGCCTTCGGCCCGGGCCAGCGGCTCGAGCAGGCCCACCTCGCGCGCAACGTCGCGCCCCACGAACGAGAGGCTCGCCAGGCCGTGGCGCACCGCTGGATGGCCGTAGCGCCGGAGATCGCGCACGAGGGCCCCGAGCCGCTCGCGTGCCCCCGGGTTGGCCTTGAGGTCCACCGTCGCCCGCAGGTCGTCCGGGGAACTGCTCACCAGGTCCATCGAGAGCCCGTGGTGCCGGAAGCAGGCCGCGAAGTCCGCCATCACCCCTACCGGCTGCCAGGCCGGAGGACGGCGCAGCCGCACCAGACAGAGCCCGTCGCGCACCGTGAGAGTCTTCAGGCCGGGCGGCGCGGTGGCGTCCACGAGCGTCCCGTGCAGCCCAGGGCGCGCGGTCCAGCGCACCTCCAGCGGCACACCCCGCGCGCGCAGCGGAGCGATCGTTCCCGGGTGCAGGACCTTGGCACCCAGCGCCGCCGCGGTCTCGGCTTCGTCGTATTCGAGCTGGCGCACCTGCCGGGCCTGGGGCACGGCGTGAGGATTGGCCGTGAACACGCCCGGCACGTCGGTCCAGATCTCCAAGCGCAGGGCGCCCAGGCGCGCCGCCAGGTGCGCCGCGGCCGTGTCCGAGCCGCCGCGGCCGAGCAGCAGGGTGCCGCCCCGCCCGTCGCCGGCGATGAACCCCTGGGTGATCACCAGGCGGGCGGGCTGGGCGTCCCAGGCCGGAGCAGGGCCTTCGGCCTGCGGAACGGCGAGGCGGGCGGCGAGCCAGGCCTCCGGGCGGTGCTCTCCGTCCGGGACCGGCGCAGCCACCAGGGCGCGCCGGGCGTCGCGCCACACGGCAGCCAGGCCCTGGCGGCGCAGCCAACGCGCGCCCAGGCGCGTGAGCAACAACTCCCCCGTCGCCATCACCCGGGCCGCCGTCTCGGGCCGAACGCACCGATCCCGGCGGGCCGCCCGGAGGCGCTCGTGGACCCGACGCAGCCGGCGGCGGACGGGCGCCCCCGCCCGGATGCCCAATTGGGCTCCGAAGTCGGCGTGGCGGGCGGCCACCTGGGTCAGGATCTGGTCTGCGCGGCGACCGCGGCGGGCCGCCTGGACGGCGTTCGCCAGGAGGTCCGACACCCCCGCGAGCGCGGAGCACACCAGGGCGACGCGCCGACCGCGGGCCAGATGGCCCCGGGCCAGGGCAGCGATCGTGGCCCACGACTCCGGGGCAGACACGCTCGTGCCCCCAAACTTGAGGACGACCCAGCTCGGTGGGGGCATGGGCTGCTCCTCCTCGACCCGTCCGGCTCCCGGACCGCCCCGGCCCCGGCGGCGGGGGGCCCGCCGAAACCGTTGCTGGAGCAATCGTTGCCCCGTACCGTATATGGGGACCGGATGGACGCAACCCTGTGCGAGGCGTTTGCGCCGGGGGCCGCAGGGCCCCACGGGCCGGGCGCCCGGGGAGCCAACGCATGGACTTCGACACCGAGCGGGGGCCCGTCGGCCGCGGCGGGCTGCTCCTCGGCCTGCTCGGCCTGGCCGCGGCCGCCTGGTTCCTCCTCGGACGGGGCGGGGCGCCGCCGGCCGGGGGCACCCTCGCGCGGGCCCGGGCCGAAGGGGTGATCCGCGTCGCCTACGCCAACGAGGCGCCGTTTGGTTACGAGGACCCCGCCACCGGGCGCGTGACCGGCGAGGCCCCGGAGATTGCGCGCGTGCTCTTTGCGCGCCTGGGCATCCCCCGCATCGAGCCGACGGTCGCTGACTTCGGCGCGCTGATCGACGGGCTGAAGGCCGGGCGCTGGGACGTGGTCGCCGCGGGCATGTACATCACGCCGCGGCGCTGCCGCGAGGTGGCGTTCTCCAATCCCACGTACGTCGTGCGGGAGGCGTTGCTGGTCCGGGCGGGCAACCCGCTGGGGCTGGACGGCTACGGCTCGCTGGGGGCGCACGCCACCGCGCGGCTCGCGGTGTTGGGCGGCTCTGTGCAGGACGCCTACGCCCGCAAGCTCGGCGTTCCCGACGCGCGCATCGAGGTGTTTGCGGACTACGCCACGGCGCTTGTCGCGCTTCGCGCCGGGCGCGTGGACGCGCTCGCGGCGACCCGCCTAACCGCGGCCGACCTGCTGCGCAAGGCCGGCACCGGCCTGGAGGCGGCCGAGCCCTTCGAGGAGCCCGTGATCGACGGGAAGGTGGTGCGGGGCCACGGGGCGTTTGCCTTCCGCCCCGCGGACGTGGAATTGCGGGCCGCCTTCGACGCGGAGCTGGCGGGGTTCCTCGGCACGCCCGAGCACCTCGAGCTGGTCGCGCCCTTTGGTTT
This sequence comes from Planctomycetota bacterium, assembly GCA_026647295.1. Taxonomy (GTDB): domain Bacteria; phylum Planctomycetota; class PLA2; order PLA2; family JAEUHO01; genus JAPKHB01. The sequence continues at coordinate 18,562 of JAPKHB010000032.1, forward strand.
CGGGCCGCACACGCTGCCGGGCGAGGCCACCGCCGCCGAGTTGTGCGCGGCCCGATGACGGTGGTGCAGGGCCTTCCCTATCTGCTCCAGGGACTCGGACCCACGCTGCTGCTCTTCCTGGGGGGGGCGGTCGGGGCGCTGGGCCTTGCCTTCGCCGCCGGCCTGCTGCTGCGCTCCCCGGATCCCGTCCTGCGGGGCGCCGCGCGGAGCTACGTCGGACTGTTTCGTGGCTGGCCGGTGCTGATCCTCCTCTTCTGGCTGTACTTCGTCTTCCCCCCCATGCTCGGCATCGCCTGGGGCGCCTACCCCATCGGCATCGGGGCGCTGGCCCTCAACGGGGGCGCCTATGGCGAGGAGATCGTGCGTGGCGCCCTCGCCGCCGTCCCCCGCGGGCAGGGCGATGCAGCCCGCGCGCTGGGCCTCACGCGCGGGCAGGTCCTGCGCTGCATCCTCCTGCCCCAGGCCTTCGTCGCGATGCTGCCGCCGTTGGGCAACCTGATGGTCGAGTTGCTCCCGCCTGTTTCAGTCGCTCAAGACGCAGATGCGTCACGCCACGTTTCGCGGCACAGAGGTGTTTGGCCGTTCTTATCAAATCGAGGAACTGGTCGCGGCGCTCCTGACTCGTATCCGCGAGTCGCTCGAACGCGAAACGGGGGCGCCGGTCGAGCGTGCTGTGTTCGGGCGTCCCGTGCGCTTCTCGACGCATGACCTCGAAAACGAAACCGCGGAACGCCGCCTCGAGACCGCCGCGCAGCTTGCCGGGTTCAAGGAGGTCGTCTTTTTCTACGAACCCGTGGGCGCGTGTGTCGAGTACGCCATGGCCGA
>JAPKHB010000320.1 GCA_026647295.1 Planctomycetota bacterium
GCTCGGCGCAGCCCTTTGCGCTCCCATGACGGCGCTGGCGCGGGACGAACCTGCGCTGAGCGAAGTGGACCGCTATCCCTACGTGCTGGGCACGCAGACCATCGGGCAGAGCTACGGTTTCACCCGCAAGCCGCGCCTGCTGGAGACGGCCCTCACCCACTCCTCCCTGCGCCAGCCCGACCGCGAGTGCAACGAGCGCCTGGAGTTCCTGGGCGACTCGGTCCTGGGGCTCGTCGTCACGGAGGAACTGTACAACCTGCTGCCCGACCAGAACGAGGGCGAACTCACGCGCATCAAGAGCGCCCTGGTGAGCCGCACGGCGCTGCACGTCGTGAGCAAGCGGCTGGGCCTGGAGCACTTCGCCCTCTTCGCCCGCGGCGTGGGCAAGCGCGACCGCCTGCCGGCCAGCGTCGTGGCCAACCTCGTCGAGAGCGTGATCGGCGCGATCTACCTCGACGCCGGGTACTACCCGGCGCGCGAGTTCGTACTGCGCCACCTGGGCCGCGAGTTGGAGGACGAACTGCACGACCGCGGCGCCAAGAACTACAAGAGCCTTCTCCAGCACGCGGTCCAGCAGGGGCTCGGCGCCACGCCGACCTACCGCACGCTCCGGGAAGAGGGCCCCGAGCACGCCAAGGAGTTCGAGGTGGCCGCGCTGATCCGGGGCCAGGAGTGGGGGCGCGCCGTGGGTCCGACGAAGAAGGACGCCGAGCAGGAGGCGGCGCGGCTCGCGCTCGAGGCCTTCGAGCGCCGCGGCCGCGGCCGGCGTCGGCGCAAGAAGGCCGAGGCCCTGGCCGCCGAGGCTCCGCGCGGCGCAGCGCCCGAGGCCCTCGTCGCCCTGCCGGCCCCGGACCCCGCCGACCTCCCTGCCCGGGCCGGCGCGCAGGCCGTCGCCGAGGGGCCCTTCGTCGCCGGGGCTCCCGCTGCGGACGCGGTAGAGGGGGGGCGGCCGCGCCGCCGCCGGCGGCGCCGCCGGCGCCCCGGGGAGGGTGGAGCGGAGGCGGCCGCGCCGCCCCTGCCTGCGGTTGCGACCAACGGCCCGTTGGAGGCGCCCAAGCCCGCGGCCGTTCCGCGGCCTGCGCCCCCGCCGCCGCCCCCGTCGGCGGCGGGGCCGGACGAGTTCGGGGCGGGGCTCGGGCTTGCCCCCGCGCCGTCGGCGCCGCGGCCGCCGGCCGCGCGCATCCGCGGCGAGCCGCTCAAGGCCCCGGCCCGGCGCAAGGCGCCGCCGCCCGCGCCACCTCCCGACGAGGGTGGCTTTGCGAGCGGGATCCTGGACGACGCCGGGTAGGAATGGCCGCGACGCCCCTGGGCGTCGCCTCCGAACCCATGGACGCGTGGCGCGACCCCGTCCTCGAACCCGGGACCGTGGCGCGTCCGCTGGCGGCGCTCCTCGGCCGGGGGCGGACCGTCCGCGTCGGAAACCTCTATGGGGCCGCGCTCGGGCACCGCCTGGCCGCGCTCGCGGCCTCGGGCACCCCGCTGGTCGTCGTGACGCCCGACGCGCGAAGCGCCGAGCAGGTGGCCCTGGACGTCGGCGCCTTCCTGGGCGTGGCGCCGCTGGGGTTCCCTCCCTGGCCGCGGGAGGCCCCCGGCGCACCGCCCGATCCGGAGGTGCTCGGCGCCCGGCTCGCGGCCCTGCGGGCGCTGTCCGAGGCGGACGCGCGGCGACCGCGGCCGGTGGTCGTGGCGCCGCTGGCCGCGCTCGCGCAGGAGGTCCCCGGGCCCGCGGTCCTGGCCGCCGCGAGCGTGCGTCTGCGCGCGGGCGACGAACGCCCCCTGGGCGCCCTGCTCGAAGACCTGGCGACCGTGGGCTACATGCGGGTCGGGGCGGTCGAGGCGCCCGGCGAGTTCGCCGCCCGCGGCGGTGTGCTGGACCTTTGGCCCTGGGGGGCGGCCGAGCCGGTGCGCGTGGACTACTTCGGTGAGGCGATCGAGGGGCTGTGCGCCCTCGATCCGCTGACCCAGCGCAGCGGGCCCGCGCGGGACGCGGTGACGCTCACGCTCCTGGAGCCCGAACGCTGGCGCCGGCCCGCGGAGGGGGAGGGCGCGGAGTTCCTCCTCGCCTGGCTGCCCGCCGACGGGCAGGTGGTGCTCGTGGAGCAGGAGGCCATCGTGCGCGCGGCGCTTGCGCTGCGCGACGGCCCGCCCGGCCCGGACGCGGGCCTGGGGCGCCTCGAGGCGGCGCTGGCCGCGGCCGGGGCGCTGTGCGTGAGCCAGGCGCCCGAGGGGCGGCACGACCCGCGGATCGAGAGCCTCCAGGCGCTTGGCGGGCTCGGGGTGCGCCGTCTGGAGCGGGGGGAACGCCCCGCCGCGCGCGCCCGGCGCCTGGCCGAGGCCTTCCTCGCGCTCGGCCAGCGCGCGACGCGCATCGTGGTCTGGCGCCGCGCCCCCGGCGAGGAGGAGCGCCTGACGGAACTGCTCGCCGGGACGGCCGTCGCGCCCCGGGTTCTGTACCGCGAGGGGGCGCTCTCGCGGTCCTTCCTCGACGTCCAGGCCGGCGTCGCGCACGTGGCCTACGACGACCTGCTCGACCTGCCGCTGGCCGACCGGCGCACGACGGCGGCCCCGGCGCGCGCCCGACCGCTCCAGGACTTCCTCGAGGTGGCCGAGGGCGCGCCGGTCGTGCACCGCCACCACGGCATCGGGCTGTTCCGGGGCCTCGTGCGCCTGGCGGGACCCGACGGGGAGGGCGAGTACCTGGCGATCGAGTTCGCCGAGGGGACGCTGGTGTACGTCCCGGTGGCGCGCATCGACCTCGTGCAGCGCTACGTCGGCACCGGACGGCGGCCGGTGCTCTCGCGCGTGGGCGGACCGGAGTGGCGCCGGCGCACCGAGCGCGTCGCCCAGGCGGTGGAGGAACTGGCCGCCGAACTCCTCGACACGCAGGCGCGCCGGGCCCGGCGCAGCCAGCCGCCGCTGGGCCCGGACAGCGAGTGGCAGGCCGAGTTCGAGGCCTCCTTTCCCCACCCGCTCACCGCCGACCAGGCGGCGGCGGTGGCCGCGGTGAAGCGCGACCTCGCGGGCGAGCGCCCGATGGACCGGTTGCTGTGCGGCGACGTGGGCTACGGGAAGACGGAGGTCGCCCTGCGGGCGGTGTTCAAGGTCGTGGCGGCCGGGCGCCAGGCCGCGGTGCTCGTGCCCACCAAGGTGTTGGCCGAGCAGCACGTGCGCACGTTCCGCCAGCGCCTCGCGCCCTATCCCCTGCGCGTGCGCGCGCTGTCGGGGCTGCACGAGGCGCGGGAGAACCGCGGGACGCTCGAGGGCCTGGCCGACGGCAGCGTGGACGTGGTCGTGGGCACGCACCGGCTCTTGAGCCGCGACGTCGCCTTCGCCGACCTGGGGCTCATCGTCGTGGACGAGGAGCAGCGCTTCGGGGTGAAGCACAAGGAGCGCCTGAAGCAACTCCGCCGGGACGTCGACGTCCTGTCGCTCTCGGCCACGCCCATCCCGCGCACGTTGCACATGGCCCTCCTGGGCCTGCGTGACATCTCGAACCTCACCACGCCCCCGCTCGGGCGCCACCCGATCGAGACGCGCGTGGCCCGCGAGGACGACGACGTCGTGCGCGCCGCCATCCGCAACGAACTGGACCGCGGCGGCCAGGTCTACTTCGTGGGCAGCCGGATCCGGGAGCTGCCGCTGGTGGCGCGCTGGCTGCTCGAACTCGTGCCCGAACTGCGCCTGGCCACCATCCACGGACGGATGGAGAAGCACCAGGTGGAGGATCGGATGCTGCGCTTCGTGCGCGGCGAGGTCGACCTGCTGCTCGCCACCACGATCATCGAGAGCGGCCTGGACATCCCGAACGCCAACACCATCGTGCTGCGCGACGCGGACCGCTACGGGCTGGCCGAGCTGCACCAGTTGCGGGGCCGCGTGGGCCGCGAGCGGCGGCGCGCCCACTGCCTGGTGCTCCGGCCCCGGGGCCGGCCGCTGGCGGCCGAGGCCGCGGCCCGGCTCAAGGCCATCGAGGAGTACAGCGAACTCGGCGCCGGCTTCCGCATCGCGATGCGCGACCTGGAGATCCGGGGGGCGGGCAACCTCCTCGGCCCCGAGCAAAGCGGACACATCGCCGCCGTGGGCTACGACCTGTACTGCCGGCTGCTGCAGGAGGCCGTCGACCGGGTCCGGCGCCCGGGGCGCACGGAACTGCCGGCGCTGGCCACGGTGGCCTTCGAGGTGCCGGGGGCCGTGCCCGAGGACTACGTGGGCGACCCGCGCGAGAAGTTCCGCGTGTTCCGCCGCATTTATGAACTTTCTATTCCAGGATACCTGGAACCTACAAACCTCATCGATGTTAC
>JAPKHB010000321.1 GCA_026647295.1 Planctomycetota bacterium
GCCTCCACGACGGGATCGTCGGGCGCGGGCTGCGGGGCGGCGGGCGAGGGGGCGGGGGCGCTCATGACGGGGGGCTCGGGAAGCGGCGGCGGACCGGGTGCGCCGGGCGAGGGGGGTACGGCCCCGCACCGGGGGCCGCCCCCGGGCGCGCGCCGAGGGCACTTCCCCCGGCCGAGGGCTCGCCCCAAGGCTACCCCCGAGGCTACCCCCGAGGGGGACACCCGGGGGACGGCGCCCGCCCGCGGGCGCCGCCTCCGCCACGGGGCGGCGGTTACCCTGCGCGCCCCCCGCCCTTCCGGCGGGGCCGACCGCGCGGCCGCCCTCGGAGCCCTCCCGCCATGCCCTTCGCCTTCGACCTGCCCGTGCGCTACGGCTCGATCGACTACGCCCGCATCGTCTACTACCCCCAGTTCCTGCACTACTGCCACGTGGCGATGGAGGAGATGTTCGCGGCCGTGGTGGGCCGCTCCTACGCCGACACCCTGCGCGACGAGCAGGTGGGCTACCCCACGGTGCGCAGCGAAGCCGAGTTCCTGGCCCCGGTCGCCTACGGCGAGACGCTGCGCATGAGCGTGGCCGTCGAGCGGGTCGGCCGCTCCTCGGTGCTGTTTCGCTACGAGGGCCAGCGCCAAAGCGACGGGACGCTGGCCTTCCGCGTGCGCAACACCCAGGTGGCCGTGGACATGGGCGCCTGGAAGAGCATCCCCGTCCCCGACCGCCACCGCGCGGCGTTCCTCACCCTCGCGCCGTAGGAGGGCCGCATGCCCCGCCGCCAGACGCCGCCGACCCGCCGCCTCGCCGCGTTCCTGGCCGTGCTGCTTGCGCTGACCGACGCGGCGGGCCCGGGCCCCGCCGGCCCGGCCCGGTGGGCCGGGGCCGAGGAGCCGGCGCCGGACCGGCCGGTGCCCGCACGCGCCGGCGACGCCGCCCTTGCGCGGGGCCTTGACGAACTGGCGCAGTGGTGCGCCCGGCACAAGCTCTTCGGACGCCGCGACGAGATCTACGAGCGCCTGCTCGAGGTGGAACCCGACCACGCCCAGGCCCGGCGCTGGCTGCGCTACGAGCGCGAGGGGGACGGACCGTGGGAGCGCCGCGCGCCCTACCGCCGCCCCTCCAACCACGGCAGCAAGGCCCGGCTGGAGGAGGCCACGGAACGCCTGGCCGCCCTGGAGGCGGCCTGGATCGACGCCCGCATCGCCGCCGCCGCCACGGCCCGCGGGCTGGACGCGCTGCGGGAGGCCGAGCAGGCCCTGGCCGACCTGGCCGCGCGCTTTCCCGCCGCCGCCACGGTGCCCCCGGCGCTGCGCGCCGCGCAACTTGCGCACTACCGGGAGGCGGTGGCCGCGGGCCTGCCCGCCGAGGCGCAGCGCGCGGCCACGGGGCTGATCGCGCGCTGGCCCGACGACCTGGAGGTGCGCACGCACCTGGGCGAGCAGCGCCTCGGGGAGGTCTGGGTCCTCGCCGAGTCCGCGCGCACGCTGCGCGAGGCCTCCGGCCTCCTGACGGTCGCGCGCGCGGCGCTGGCGGCCGCCGCGGAGCGCCTCGGCCCGGCGGAGGCCCTCCCCATCGAGCACAAGGGGGCGCTGGCGGCCCTGGCGCTGGGGCCCCCCGTGGCGGGTCCGGCCGTGCGCGCCGCGGGCACCGCGGAGGCGACGGTGCTCGGGCGGCTCGCCCAGGTGGGCGAGGCCTGCGGGCCCCTGCTCGAAGCCGCCCTGGGCCGGGCCGTGGCCCGGCGGCCCAACCTGCGCATCTACGCCTTCGGCCGCGCCGAGGACACCGAGGCCTTCCTCGCCGCCTGGCCCGTCGTACCGAACCCGACGCTGGCCCAGCGCAAGACGCTCGGCCTCTCGCTGGTCTGGGCCGACGGCGCGACCGTGGTCGTCGACGCCGTCCCCGCGCCGGTCCAGGTCGAACTGTGCGCGAGCGCGCTGCTCAACCAGATCCTGGGGGATACGCTGCTGGGCGGGGCGGACCTGTCGGGGTGGGAGGCCGAGGGCGTGGTGCGGTACCTCGCCTACCGCCTCACCGGGACGCGCCACGCGGTGCAGGTGGCCACCGACCGCTACGGCGCCGGGCGCGGCGACGCGCTCGGCGTGCCAGGTTCAGCGGACGACTGGCTGCGCCAGGCGCGGGACCTGGCGGGGCGCACGCCGGACCTCGGGCTCGCGCTCCTCCTGGGCAAGGGGCTGGACGCCTTCACGGCCGCCGACTCGGTGCTGGCCTACGCCCTCGCCGTGTACGTGATCGAAGGCTACCCGGGCCTCGTGGCCCCGTTCATCGAAGCGCGCCGGCGCACGGCCGACCCGGACCGGGCGGCGCGGGAGATCCTGGGCATGCCGCTGTGCGTCGTGGAGCATCGCCTGCGCCGCTGGTTGGGCGAGGTGGCCGCGCCCGCCGCCCGCTAGGCTCCGGAGGACCCCGCGTTGGACACCCCGCCCCCCGCCGCCCAGAGCCTCCAGGACCGCTACGCGCCGGCCAACGCCTGTTTTGGCTGCGGGCCGGCCAATCCGAAGGGCCTGCGCATCAAGAGCTTCGTCGAGGGCGAGGAGGTCGTCTGCCGCTGGCAACCCGAGCCCCACCACGAAGCCTTCGAGAACATGCTCAACGGCGGCATCTGCGGCGCGCTCCTGGACTGCCACAGCAACTGGACCGCCGCGTGGCACCTGATGCGCCGGCGCGGGCTCGCGGCGCCGCCCTGCACCGTGACCGCGGAGTTCCACGTGCGCCTCAAGCGCCCGACGCCCACCGGCGCGCCGGTCGCGCTGCGCGCCCGGGTGGTGGAGTCCACGGACGACCGCGCCGTGGTCGAGGCCGAGATCGAAGCCGGCGGAAGGGTGACCGCCACCTGCCGCGGCACCTTCGTCGCCGTCGAGCCCGGCCACCCCGCCTACCACCGCTGGTAGCCGGGGTCAGGTGATGCGGGCGCGGACGCGGGCCGAGGCGGTGTCGAGCAGCCACACGACCAGGGTGATGAACACGATGATCGTCCCGACCTTGCTCCAGGCGCCGAGCTGCTGGTAGTTGACCAGCAGGTCGCCGATCCCGCCGCCCCCCACCAGGCCCAGGATCGTGGCCATGCGGACGTTGATGTCCCAGCGGTAGACGGTGAAGGCCAGGAAGGGCGGGATCACCTGGGGCACCACGCCGTAGCGCAGCACCTGGAGCGGGCGGGCGCCGGTCGCCTGGATGGCCTCGACGGGGCCCGTGTCGATGGCCTCGATCGCCTCGGAGTAGAGCTTGGCGAGCGCGGCCACGGAGTGCACGAAGAGCGCGAGCATGCCGGCGAAGGGCCCGATCCCCACCCACAGCACGAACACGATCGCCCAGACCAGCGGTTCGATCGAGCGCGTCACGTTCATGAGCACGCGGGCGAGCCCGTAGGCCACGCGGCCCCCGAGCGAGCCGCGGGTCAGGTTGCGTGCGCCGAGGAAGGAGAGGCCGAAGGCGAAGGGCAACGCCAACGCCGAGGCCATCAGCGCCAGGTACACCGTCTCGACGAGCAGGCCGACGACGCGCGGCGTGATCGACCAGTCCGGGTCGAGCAGCCGCTCGCGCAACTCGCGCGTGTGCGCCGCGCCCTCGACCAGCCGTCCGGGCGCCAGGTCGGTGACCTTGACGCCCACGGCGAAGGTGAGCCCGAGGAGGAGGAGCGCGATCCAGGCCCCCGGGCGGCGCACCCACGGCACGACCTCCCGGTCCGGGCCGGGCACGGGACGGTGCCACAGGCCGGCGAGCACCTCGGGACCCGAGCGCTCCGAGCGCGCGGCGACGGCAAGGAGGGCGAAACACACCGCCAGGCCGCCGGAGAGCAGGAGCCCGGCCGGCCGGCCCCACAGCCCCCAGAGCGGGAGCAGCACGAGCGCCGTCTGGACGCCGGCCGCGAGCCCCCAGCGGGCGCGCGCCGCCCGCCGGGCCGGTGCGCCGTCCGCGTCCACCAAGGCAAGGCCCTGGACGCGCTGGCCGGCGCTGCTCCCGCCCACCTGCCAGAGCACGGCCAGGAGCGGGGCGACCGCCAGGAGGCGCGGGTAGCCGTCCAGCAGGCCGCCGGCGGGCGTGAGCCCGGGCGAACAATCTCGCATTGACGAGCGAGATCGAGGCGTAATCCGCCATGGCTTCGAGCATGATCTGGGCATCGCGGGTGAACTCGCGGTCGGCTTTGCGCGCCACGATCATCAACCCGATGACCTCGCCCTTCCGGTCGCCGACGCCGCGGAACGCCTCGGCGATGCCCCAGCGCGCCTCCTCGCCGAGCGCGCCGGCGGGACGTGCGGCGAGCGCGCGGCGGTAGCCGGCGA
>JAPKHB010000322.1 GCA_026647295.1 Planctomycetota bacterium
GCTCACGCCGGTCGTGCCGCCCGGGGGCGCGGGGCCGGGCGCCGCGCCGCCCACGGCCGCGGCGCCTCCGGGCGCGCGGGGCCGGGGGGCGCCCACCACCCCCACCCGGGGCGCGCCGCGGTCGCCCGCGCCGGCGGCCGGCGCAGCGGCCGGCGCCGCGCCGGCGGCCGCGCCGGTGGCCGCGCCCGCGGCGCCGCCGGGGACGGGCCCGCGGACCCCGACCGGGCGGACGCGGCCCGCGCCGGGAGCCGCACCCGCGCCGGCGGCGGGCCTGGGCGCGCCCGCCGGCGCGCTCGGCGAGGAGGTGCGGCTGTGGAGCCCGGGCTTCGTGCTGGGCTTCCTGGGGCTTTGGCTGCTCGCGCGGCTCGCGCCCTTTGCCCGCTTCGCCCTCCCGCACGACCTGGGCGCGCGCCTCGGCCTCGGGACGGGCACGGACGCGGAGGTCCTGGGCTGGGCGCTGCTGGCCCCCGCGCTCGTCGTCGGCTTCGGCCACGGCTGGCTGCTGGGCGCCCGGGGCGTCACGCGCTGGTGGACCTTCGCGCCGGCGACGCTGATCGGCGCGGCCCTGGGCGGCATCCTCGCCTGGCTCGCGCTCAAGGCGCTCGGCGACACGCTCGACCTGCACCCCCTGGGCTGGGCCCTGGGCGCCTGCCTCGGGCTCCCGCTGGGCGTGTGCCAGTGGCTCGCGCTCTCCCCGCGGCTCTTCCTCGCCTGGCGCTGGTGGGTGGTGACCACGCTGGCGCTCGCGTTCGCCGGCCTCCTCGGGGAAGCCGCCGGCGGCGGCCCGCGCGAACGCTACGCCCTGGTGCTCGGCTCCGGCGCGCTGGTCGGCGCCGCGCAACTGCTCGCGCTGCGCGTGATGGCCCCGCGCAGCCTGACGCGGGGGGGCGCGGCGTGAGCAGCACGACCGTCATCGGCCAGCGCTTCGAGTTGCGCGAGCGGGTGTTCAGCGAGGGCACGCAGGCGGCCTACCTCGGCCACGACCGCGCGCGCGGCCAGGACGTGCTCGTGCTGCTGGTGCCGCCGCGGGCGCGGCTCTCGCCGGAGGCCGAGCAGGCGCTGCGCGCCGAGATCGACCGCGCCTTTGCGATCAGCGCGCCGGCGCTGCTGCCGGTGTGGGACCTGGTCGAGGCCGGCGAGCACCGCTTCCTGGTGATGCCCCGGCCCCGGGGCGTGAACGCCTGGGACCGCATCACCCAGCCGGGCGCGGCCGGGCGGCTCGACCCCGCCGAGGCCGCGCTCGTGGCCGACGACTGGATCGCGGCGGCGCGGGCCGCGCACGCCCACGGCCAGCGCCTCTTCGGCTCCCCGCGCCAGGCCTGGGTGGGCCGCGGCCGGGCCCAGGCCCACTTTGCCTGGGTGGGCCGCACGCGCGGCGCCGCGCCGGGGGACGCGACGGCCGCGGCCCTGGAGGCCCAGGGCGCCGAGGGCGCCTACTTCCGGGCGCCGGAGTGCGCCCAGGGCGAGCCGGCCGATCCGGCGGCGGCCGACCAGTACTTCATCGCCGCCCTGCTCTACGGCCTGCTGACCGGCGAGGTGCCCGGCGGACGCCTCGCGCCGGTGGGCGGCACGCGCCGCGACGTGCCGGTGCTGCTCGCGCGCGCGATCGAGAAGGCGCTCGCCCAGGACCCGCGCGACCGGCACCCGGACCTGGACGCCTTCCGCGAAGCCCTCTACCGCCGCCGGCCGCCGCTCGCGCGCCTGGTCCCCGCGGCCCTGCTGCTGCTCTCGCTCTGGGCCGGCTGGGCGCTGTTCGAAGGCGGCGTGGGGCCCGCGGAGTGGGTCCTCTCCGCCCGGCGCGAGGCCCGCTGGCGCGCCGCGGCCGGCCGGGCGCGCGCGCCCGAGCCGCTGCCCGCCCCGGAGCCCGCCGAGGGCCGGAGCCTGGCGGGCGTGTACCGCGGCCCGGACGGCGTCGAGTTGCGGCTGGACGCCGACGGGAACTACGAGTTGCTCGACCGCGGCGTCGCGCCGCCGCACCACGCGCTGGGCGTGTGGGCGCCGCGGGCGGAGCCCGCCGGCGGGTGGCGCCTGCTTGCGCTCGAGGCGGACGGCGCGTTCGGCCGCGAGGCCCGGGCGCGCCCCGAGGCGGGCGGCCTCGGGCTCGAGGTCCCCCACCGCCCCGGCGCGCCGCTCGTGCTCGCCAAGGTCCTGTGGCCCGGGGAGGCCGGGGCCGGCCTCGAGCCGCTGCTCACGCTGGACGCCCCGCTCGAGGGCGCCGTCACGGCCGGCGCCACGGTGGCCGTCCGGGGCCGCGTCGCGCGCCCGCGGGCGAGCGTCACGGTGGCCGGCACCTCCGTCCCGGTCGTGGGCGGGCGCTTCGAGCACGTGCTGGAGGCCGTGGCGCCGGGTCCGTTCACGCTGACGGTCGAGGCGCGCGACCCCGACGGCTTCGTCCAGCGCGTCGCGCGCGGCCTCTGGCGCGACGACGCCCCGCCCCGGGTGCGCATCGACCGCGCCGTCCTGGCCGAGGAAGGCGGCCTGTGGCGCCTGCGCGTGGAGGGCACGGTGCACGACGAAGGCGGCATCGCCGAGTTGACCGTGAACGGGGTCGCCGTGGCCCCCGCCGCCGACGGATCCTTTGCCTTCGAGCGCCAGGGCCCGGAGGCGCTCGCCCGCCCGCTGGCCGAGGTGGTGGCGGTGGACCGCGCGGGGCGCCGCGCCCGCGCGCTGGACTGGCCCCGCATCGAGGGCGTGCCGGCCGAGCGCCTCGATCCGTTGCGCGCGGCCGCGCTCGAGGCCCTGGCGTCGGCCTCGCCGGGCGAGGCCCGGGCGCGGCTCAAGGCGCTTCGGGACGGCGACGGGTGGCTCGAGCGCATCCCCCCCGAAGCCCTCGAGCGCCTCGTGCTGGGCAGCCGGCCGCCGCAGGTCACGCTCGACGCCCACCCCGAGCCCCCGGCCTGGTTCGAAGACGACGGCACCCGGCACGTCGGGCTGGCCGGGACGGTGGAGTGGTTCGCCCCGGGCGACGAACTCACCGTGCGCGGGCTCCCCGTGGAGGTGCGCGACCAGCGCTTCGAGGCGCGCGTGCAACTCCCCGGGCTGGGCGAGCACACGATCCCGGTGCGCGTGTCGCGCGGCGGCACCGAGGTGCTGCAGCTCGACGTCCCGGTGCGCCTGGCCGACGCGCCGCGCACCTTCCGCGAGTGGACCGGCGCGGCCCCCACGCGGCGTCAGGTGGAGGCCTCGGCCCGCTTCGGGCTCCCGCTCACCGTCGAGGTGCGCGCCGGCACGAGCACGCTGCGCTTCGTGCTGGTGCCGCCCGGCGAGATCGAACGCCGTGACGCCGCCGGGCGCCCCTTCCAGGTCGGCGTCCGCCGCCCCTACTACGTGCAGGTGACCGAGGTCACGCGCGAACTCTTCGAGGGCCACGGCGGGCCCGCCGGCCCCCCGCTCTACCAGACCCGGAGCGGGGAGAAGATCCCGCTCTCGGGCCCGCGGCTGCCGGCGGTCGGGATGACGCGCGCCCAGGCCGAGGACGTGGCCGCCCGCCTCTCGGAGGTCACCGGGCGGCGGCTGCGCCTGCCCACGGAGGCCGAGTGGGAGTGGGCGGCGCGCGCGGGCGACCTGGCGGCGTCGGCCTACTGGGGCGAAGGGGTCGAGCGCCTGGCGGAGTGGGCGAACCTGGCGGACCTCTCGCTGCGCCAGGTGGCGCCGCGCTGGCCGCTCGAGCGCCTCGAGTCCGGCGTGGACGACGGCCACGCGGGGCCCTGGGAGGCGGGCCGCGGCCGGCCGAACGCCTTCGGCGTGCGGGACATGCTGGGCAACGTGGCCGAGTGGGTGGCGGACGGACATGCCGACTACGACCCGGCGCAGGTGGTCGACCCGCGGGCCCCTCGCGAGGGGCGCGACGGCGTGCACCGGGGCGGCGGCTGGCTCGACCGCCGGACCGAGGCGCGGTTCGACGCGCGCGGGCGCCAGCCGCCGGCCAAGGGCCTTGCGTGGCTTGGCTTCCGGCTCCTGCTCGAGGCGGAGGTGCGTTGACGATGGACGTCGCCGCCGCCCGCGCCGTGCTCGGCCTCTCCCCGCAGGCGACCCGGGCCGACGCCGAACGCGCCTGGAAGGAGGCGCGCAAGCCCCTGCTCAAGGAACTCAACCGCCACGAGCAGGGCGAGGAGCCCCCCGAGTTGCTCGCCCGGCTGGAGCACCTGGAGGCGGCCTGGCGCACGTTGCGTGAGGCCCTGCCGGCCGCGGCGCCGGCCGCGGCCCCCGCCGCCCCCGCCACCCCCCCCGCCGCGCCCGCCGCGTCCGCGCCGGGGGCCGCCGACGAGGACACC
>JAPKHB010000323.1 GCA_026647295.1 Planctomycetota bacterium
GACCCCCATGACGACGTTGTAGTCCTTGTTGAGGATCGAGGTGATCATGAGTTGCCCGAAGCCGTCGATCGCGAACACGTATTCGATGAACACGCTGCCCGCCAGCAGGACCGGCAGCGCCGTGCCCAGGAGCGTCACGAGGGGCATCATCCCGTTGCGCACGGCGTGCTTCCACACCACGCTGCGCTCGGAGAGCCCCTTGGCCCGCGCGGTGCGCACGTAGTCGGCCTGCAGGACCTCCAGCATCCCGCTGCGGGCCTGGCGCGAGATGTAGGCGAGCGACCCGTAGGTGTAGACCACGATGGGCAACGTGACGTGGTGGAGCACGTCGAGGAAGTGCTCCCAGGTCGTCAGGCGCTCGAAGGCGTTCGGGCTCTCGAAGCCGCTCAAGGGGAACCAGCCGTACTCGATGCACAGCCAGCGCTGGAGCAGGGTGGCCGCCACGAAGGTGGGGATGCTGTAGAGCATGAACAGGCCGACGCCGATCGACTGGTCGGAGACCCGGCCGTGGCGCGTGGCGGAGAACACGCCGAGGAACACGGCCAGGACCCAGGCGATCAGGAAGGAGGGCACGGCGATGGAGAGCGAGTACTTGAGCCGCCCGAGGATCTCGCCCAGCACGGGGCGCGAGGTGCGGCTGCTCACGCCCAGGTCGCCCCGGAAGAGGTTGGCCCAGTACCGACCGAACTGGGTGTCGGTGAGCCCGATCCGGATCCGGTCGCCCAGCGAGAAGTCCCAGCGGGCCTTGCGCTCCTCGAACCAGGCCCGCCAGCGCGCCACGACGGCGGCCCGCTCCTCGGCGGCGGCCGCGGCCAGGGCCTCCCCCGCGGCCAGCGGCCGCCAGCGCAACTCGGGGTGGTCGAGCCGGCGGTTCTCCGCGTCGATGCGCCGGTCCCGCTCGAGGTCGGCCGCCGTGCGCCGGTAGCCCGGCGGGTAGACCGGCCGGAAGGTGTAGGCGGCCTCGCGCAGGCGCCGAAGCGCCTCGTCCTGGAGGCGCGGCTGGGCCGCCGTCTCCTCCAGCAGGCCCACCAGCGCGGGCACGGCGTACCAGCCCCAGTCCTCCAGGCGGCGCCGGGCCTCCTTGACGCGCGCCGGGGGGTGGCCCCGCCGGGTCCCGTCGGTCTGGGTGCGGGCGACGCCCTCCGCGAGCACCTCCAGCTCCGCCCGCACCTCGGCGGGGTCCAGCGTGGTCCAGTCGTTGTAGAAGCGCGGGCGGTTCAGGTTGAACTGCTCGCGGAAGAAGCGCACGTTGCGGTTCTGCGCCTCCAGGTTGGAGACGTTCTCGAGCGCGGTGCCCCCCGCGCCGCCGCCCTCGCTCCCCACGCCCTGGGGCTCCCCGGGCGCCGCGGTCATGACCAGCCAGATCATCAGCGAGACGCCCACGTAGGTGGGCACGATGATCAGCAGGCGCCGGGCGAGGTAGGCGAGCACGCGCGGGGGTCCTCGGGGGGCGGGCAGGCCCGCAGGCCGATGGGCCCGGCGGGTCAGCGGGCGCGGGTCATCGGGCCAGGATGGTCATGGGGTAGGTGCGCACGTTGGGCCGGTCCACGTAGGCGCAGCCCGCCAGGAAGTTCCCCACCCGGTCCTTCCACCAGAAGATCGGCAGGCGGTAGAACATCAGGAAGGTGTAGGGGTGCTGGCTCGCGATGCGCTGGTGCAGCTCCCGCTGCAAGCGGATGCGCTCGCCGCGGTCGAAGGTGGCCCGCAAGGTCACCATCAACTCGTCGGCGACCGGGTCGCGGAACTCGATGAAGTTGCTCGAGGGGACCTCGTCGGCCTGGGAGGAGTGCCAGATCTGGTAGAGGTCGCTCTCCCAGCCGTCTCCGCTCCACAACAGCGCGGTGCACTCGAAGGTGCGGGCGTCCAGCCGCTCCTTGAACTGCTTCCACTCGAGCAGGTCCAGGCTCATCTGCACGCCGATCTTCTTCAGGTCCTCCTTGAACACCTCGAAGATCGGGATGAAGAGCTGGTTGTTGGGGACCATCGCCGTGAAGCGGAAGGGGGTGCGCACGCCGCCCACGTCCTTGTCCAGCACGCCGTCGCCGTCGCTGTCCGTCCAGCCGGCCTCGGCGAGCAGGGCGCGCGCCCGCCCGAGGTCAAAGGGCGTGGGCTCCAGGTCCGGCGGGCAGTAGGGGGTGTTGGGGTGCTGGGGCCCCGTGGCCAGCTTGGCCTCGCCGAGTTCCTGGTCGTCGCGGATGCGCGGGCGGTCGCAGGCCCAGGTCATGGCCTCGCGCACCTTCGGGTCCTGGAAGATGGGGTGCGTGTTCTTCCAGGCGATGAAGGAGTAGCCGGTGCCCCAGGTCCAGTACTCCCCCATCTGCCCGTCGCTGAAGGGGTTCTGCCCCTTCTCCTTCACCACCTTCTTCTCGTACTCGTGCATCTGGAGCGTGGTGAAGTCGTGTTCCTTCGCCTCGCACTTCTTCGTCGCCAGCTCGGCGCTCGGGAAGATCTCCTGGTACACCTCGTAGATCGGCACGGGCGGGCCGTAGTAGTCCGCGAAGCGCCGCAGCAGCACGTGGGAGTCCGGGTCGAGTTCGGCCACGAAGTAGGGCCCGCAGCCCACGAAGTGGCCGGCCTCGTAGAACCAGTGCTTGTTGAAGGCGAGGCCGACCTGCTCGGGCTCGTAGCGGTTGCCCTGCTCGTCGTAGGCCAGCACGAACTCGGGCACCGGCTGGAGGTTGAGCGTGAAGGAGATGCTGTTGAACTGCGGGCGCTTCCAGCGCATGACGTAGCAGAAGTCGTCGATCACCTCGACGCCCTCGCACTCGGTGTAGTAGCTGCGCAGGTGGGCGGCGTTCACGTCCGGGTTGAGGATCATGTCCATGGTGAACTTGACGTCGTGCGCGGTCAGGCGGTGCTTGCCCTTGAGGTGCGGGTAGCGGTTGAGGTCGACCTGGGGCGGGTGCCACCACACGTCGTCGCGCAGCCACACCACCCACTCGGTGTAGTGCGGTTCGTTCACCTCGACCCGGATCGCGAGTTGGGGCTTGTAGCGGGAGGCGTCCTTGACGTGCCGCTGGGCGACGTTTCGCAGGCAGTACTCTTCGATGCGGATGGTGAGCAGGGCGTCGGAGATGGTGATCGGGTTGATCCCCGAGGGCGTCGGGCCGTACCAACGCTTGAGCCGGCCGGCCGGGTCCACGCCGGGCGCGTCCAGCGGGGGGATGGGCACCTCGTCGGGGTCGGCCGAGAGGTACAGCGTGCGCTGCCCCCACAGCGCGCGGGCCGCCGGGGAGAGGTGGGCCGGGGGCTCTTCGGCGATGGCCCCCCGCCGCCACGCCTCCCGGCTCGCCCGCGGGGCGACCGGGCGGGGCGCCGCCGGGGCCCCGCCCGCGCCGTCCGGCGCGGGCCCCTGGAAGGCGCCCGAGGCGAGGAGGTCGGTGAGCGCGCCCACCCGGCCGGCGAGGTCCTGCACGGCCTCGCGCTGGCGTTCCTGGGCGGCGGCGGAGGCGGCCAGGTCGCCGCGGACCTGGCTCAACTCGACCTCGATGCGCTGCACCTTGCGCTCCTCGCGGCTCGAGTGCCACCAGGTGAGCCAGACCAGGAAGGCCAGCAGCAGGAAGGCCGCGGTCTTGAGGAAGGTGAGGATCGGGTTGCTCTGCACCGGCGCGCCTCTCGCTGTGCCCCGGGGGGCCCGGGCCGGATGCCGCGCCGCCGCTCCCGAGGGCGGCGCATCCTAGCCGCGGCGCACGGGGGGGGTCAAGCGACCCCCCGGCCGGATCCGCAGGGAACCAGGGGCGACAGCGCGCGCGCGCGCCGGTAGGCTCGGCGCCGATGCGCCTCGACGTCCTGGGTTGCTCCGGGGGCAGCGCCCCGGGCAAGCGCCTCTCCTCCTACCTGATCGACGGCGTGCTGGCCGTCGACGCCGGCGCGCTCACCACCGGGCTCGATCTCGCCGGCCAGCGCGCGATCCGCACGCTCGCGCTCACGCACGGCCACCTGGACCACACCTGGACGCTGCCGCTGCTGCTGGCGCACCGCTTCGACGCCGCGACCCCCACGCTCGCCGTGCTGGCGAGCGCCTACACCCTGACCACGCTCAAGGACCACCTCTTCAACGACCGGATCTGGCCGGACTTCACGCGCACCCGCGTGGAGGAGCGGCCGCTCATGGCGCTCACGGCGGTCGAGCCCGGCGGGGTGTACGACACGCCCCACGGACACCGCCTGGAGGCCATCCCCCTGACCCACACGGTGCCCTGCCAGGCCTGGCGCGTGCGCACGGACGCGGGGTCCCTGGTGGTCTGTGGCGACACCACCTCGACCGTGCGG
>JAPKHB010000324.1 GCA_026647295.1 Planctomycetota bacterium
GCGCAGTCACGGCCGCTGGCGTCGAGGGCGACGGCGGGGAGGGTGTAGGGGAGGGTCGCCCCGTCCCACAAAGGTTCACCGCCCTGGAGCGGGGGACGATAGTCGTGTGTGAAGACTTTGTAGCCGGTCATCATTTGCCTTCCTTCGCGTGCCTGTAGTAGAAGAGCGCCGCTTCGACAACATCGCTGCGGGACGTGGGGTCGATGTGCCATTCGGCGTAGCGGATGCGGTCGATGAAGTCGATGAGGGGCGTCGGGATGTGGACGGTGATGATGGTGAACGAGTCGGTCACAGCAGGCCCGCCTTGAGGAGATTGCTGGCCCGCAGGCGCAGGTGCGCCAGTTTGGAAACTGCCGGAGCAGCGGGGGGTCTGCCGAGACTCCGTGCCCGTCACTATCGCTCATGGCAGCGCTATTGTGGAGGAGCCATCCTGCTCGTGGGAGCCCCGGAGTCCTTCTCCGCCCAAACTCGTCAGCGCCTGTCGCGTCATTCTTCGCTCGCCGAGCAACCCTCGATAGAACGTGAGCGTGTTGTGGAATCCCCTTCGACGGTTCCTGTTGCTCCCCCTGAAGACAACCACGTCAATCCCGATGCTTACGCAGACGGCGCAGCCACATCGTTCCCAAGGGCGGTCTTGGAGTGTCTGGCGGTAGGATTGCAGGCGGCGCTCGCGCGGGAGATCGTTCCCTTTACGCGTGAGGTGTTCGTCGTAAGCCGCAACGGCGTCCAAGGCCTCCTGGAGACCGCCTTCGCGCGCACCGAAGGACCGCAACGCCTCAAGGGCAGTTCTCTCGTATCTACCGAGCTCTGCAAGCGAAGCGGTACCACCGCGGCTGACCACGTTGTCGGCACCCAGCCCCTTAACCGGCTCGGAGAAAGGTACCCTGATGGCTGTGTAGCTTCCTCTTGGCATTAGATAGTTTCGGTTGGCCGACGCCCAGGCCGTTCTCATCGGGCTGGCTGAGTCGCAACTGAAAATGCCGAGATTGACCAAGTCCCCAACGAGCCCCTCGCGCGCGATGCCGAGGACATGGAGCCGCACGCGCCTGCCCACGGTGGCCACAACCGTGCTCAGGATTTCGCGTATCGACTTGGTGTTGGTTCGCACGAGTCCACCGATAGCCAGCATCGTGTAGCCCTCATGGACCAGCCTTGCTGCGCTCTCGGCGTACGACGCGGCGTCCCAGCCCTGGACCGCGCCGACCGGGGTGAAAGCTGCCCCTTGCCGTCGGTGTAACCGCAGAAAGTCGATGGCGTTCTCAATGGTCAACTCGTATCGGGCAAGACGCTGAGACGGATACGCCGGGACGATGATGTGATCCACCGAGATGCCGTAGTCGACGCCAAGGCGGGCATAGTAATCGAGCACTTCGGCGGTCTCATAAGCCGGCGTTGGTTCGTCGATGTATCCGAAGGCCCCGCAATCGCCCATGATCTCCATGTGTTGTGGCAACCGGAAGAAGGTTCTGAAGCCCCTCCGTTCCACAAGTTCGCGCTTCAGCCCTGTCTTGGCCATTGCCGATCGCGACACCAGGATGCCGTCATAGCACGGTTCCGGGTCGAACACTTGGTGAGCGTAGATATCGTCTCGGTAGGTGTCACGCTCGTACGTCGGACGATCCGTGATGAAGTCGTAGCCGGGGTCCACGCGGTCGTCCCAGTCGGGGAGGAAGTACTTCATGTCTGAAGTCCTTCAACCACCTGGCCTTGGGCGGGCAGCTGGCGACGCAGCGGCAGAGTGCGGATGGCGCCCATTTCGTCCTTCGCCAACGACCGAAGGAGCGAGTCGAGCACGACGGCTCGCACATCGCGCTCCGACTTGCCCAGCGCGCGAGCCTGAGCTCTCCCCGCCAACACGAAATGGAACCCTTCGTGCTGCGCCGCGAAGGCCGCTCCTGCGAGAAATAACGAGTCACGGTGCGCGTCCGAAGGAAGCCGACAGGCCGTGAGGTATGCGCGACCAAGCGCAAACACCACCGCTCGCGCCCTCCTCGCCAGTTCGTCGATCGCCGTCGGCAGGCCGAGGCATTCCCCCCGCTGCAGCCAGTCACGTTCTCGCGCGCCCAGTTCCGCCTCGTACGGTGCGATGGGGTCAGACTCTGAAAGAAGTCCATGCTCTGCGGACACGATGAATACCCCCACGCTCAGGTCAGGCCGCAATGTTCGAAACCAGTCGATAGACCGAAGCATGGCTCGATACTGTCGACCCCGGTACAGATCGCGAGCCGGCCATCGATCAGGTGTCGCGCGCTCCTTAGACTTGGAACACGGCAGCACGAACGCTATGTCGAATTCGGCGTGCTCACGTTCCACGGCGGTCACCCCACAGCAGGATGTGCAGCCGCGTGGTGAATCTGTAGCCGTACTCCGCGCAGACATCGACAAGCCAGGCAGAACGACCTGCGATTTCCTCGGCAGTCCGTCCCTCCGGCATCAGCACGATTCGAGATGGGTCGATACCAGCGGCGGCAGCGATCGAGCGAATTTCGTCGAGATCGTCTCGGGACGAAACCACGAACTTAAACCATGCCTGCGCGGTTGCCCCAAATTCCCTCAAGACGGACGCGTCCATGCGCCGCAATCCGTCGTTGCCCGAGTGGGCTAGCTTCGGCGAGACGTTCCATTGGTTTACCAGTTCCGCCAGGTCGCCTGGGCCGATGGTACCGTTCGTCTCGATCTCTACTCTGTAACGCTCCTGTTGGAGGACGGCCAGGAGTGGCCGCAGTTCACGCCGCTGGACAAGGGGTTCTCCGCCCGTAACGACCACATTGCAGGGCCTGCCGAGGGCTTCGTACCAGGCCATCTGCGCATCGGTCATGGCCTCGGCGTGATCGCCGAAGCGCGCGGACATCTCGCGGACGGCTGCACGGATCTCGTCCTGGCCAAGCCGCCGGGTGATAGTGAGCTGCGATGCCCTCCACTTCTCCCCGCGTTCGATGGCGTCGGCGGCAGGCTCGACGGCAACGACACAGGCGGGCCAGCCATCGGACCAGAGCCCGGCAATGCGCAGCGCCCCGGCGGGAGTCGCGCAATAGTGATAGCCGGGGGCGCAGTCACGGCCGCTGGCGTCGAGGGCGACGGCGGGGAGGGTGTAGGGGAGGGTCGCCCCGTCCCACAAAGGTTCCCCTCCCTGCAAGGGGGGACGATAGTCGTTCGTCAGCACTTTGTAGCTCACTCGATTCCCTCCAAATCTGCGCACGTCCAGCCGCCCGCCCCGCCGAACCTGCCTCGCCTCTCGCGCACCCGCACCGCCACGCGAGCGTTCGTCACCGGGTCCATCAGATCCTCGCCATCCCGCGCCCACCCCGACCACAACTGGTGGAGGCCCAGGCTGTTCCCCGAGTCGCCCACCGCCCCGGGCGACCACTTCGACTCGCACCACGCGATCCGCGCCAGCGCCTCCCGCCACTCCACCGGCACGCCCGCCATCTCGTACACCCGCTCCAACTCCTCCCGGCTCAACTGCGCCGGCCATTCAGCCGCCGCCGCGAACACGTCCGCCGCCTCGTACCCCGGCACGGGAGCCATCTCGCCCGGCAGCGCCATCGGCGGGATGTACTCGATCGGCCGCCCTGGCCCCGCCTCCGTGTCCGGGTCGTAGCCGATGTAGGGCACCATCCAGCCGAAGCCCCCCGCCAGCCGCGAGCTCGTCATCGCCCGCACCTCAGCAGCCGGTGCCACCACGGGCACACCCGGCCCGTCGGCAACAGATGCATCCCGTCCGGCGTCCGCACCCGCACCCAGTGCGCCCGCGACAACAGCCAGCCCCGCCAGCCAGCCTCGATATCCGCGCTCATTCATCTCTCCCCTTTGCTCTGGCGGGCGCCATCGCCCTCGTCTGCCCGCCCTCCCGGCCACACGCTCTCCACACCCCCGCCCTCAACACCGCCGCGAGCGCATCCCAGTCCCGCGGCCGCCACACATAGACCTCGCACCCCGGTACCCCCTCGAACGCCGCCAACCACGCCTCCTGCTCGGCCGTGGCCCTCCCCCGGCCGCTCTTCAACTCCGCCGCGATCAGCCGCCCCCCGCGCACCATCACCAGGTCGGGGAACCCCGCCCCGTCCGCCTGCACCGGCGTCTGGTAGCGAACCGAGCCGTCCCGCCGCTGCACCCGCGCGCCGAAGTCCCGCCAGTGCCGCCGCCCCAGCCGGGCCAGCACGCGGCGGATCTCGGACTGAAACATGACGATCAGCGCGAAGGCGGTGTAGGGCGCCAGGTTCGCCAGGATCGAGCGCAGCAACTCGAGCTGCGCGTACACCGACAC
>JAPKHB010000325.1 GCA_026647295.1 Planctomycetota bacterium
GCCCTGGTCACCGCTGGTCACGCCGGTGATCTGGAGAGTCGCAGCCGCAGCACCGGAGATGTTTCCACCATCGGTCAGGTCGGGTTACCCTGGATACGGTCATTCATGCCTTTCTTCGGGGGGCAACGGCGGAGGAGATCGCCCAACAGTATCCGACTCTTGAACTTCCCGATGTTTACGCGACGATCAGCCGAGTCGGTCCAGATCGCAGGCGTGCGCGTGGCCACGCGCGAGACGCCCTCGGGGATCGCGGCCGACTTCCCGTTGCGCATCGAGGCGGGCCCCGCCGCGGGGGGCCGGCTGCCCGCCGTGCGCCTGGTCGACGGCCGGGTCACCTACCGCGCGCGGAAGGACTCCGAGCGCCTGCGCCCGGGCAGCGTCGTGGTGGTCGCCGTCGACCGTCTCGACCTGCGTCCCCTGGCCGCCGGTCCCATCGCGGTCGACGGGACGCTGCGCACGCTGGGCCTCGGGCAGGACGACTCGCCGATCCCCCTGTCCGGCACGCTCGCGCCGGACGGGTCCGCCTTCGCGGTCGAGATGCGCTTCGACCCGGTCCAGATCACGCCGGAACTGCTCTCGGTGCTCTCCGAGGAGGGCGCGGCCTGGCTGCGCACCCGCTCGCTGCGCCACGGCACGCTGGTGCTCAAGCTCGCCCGCGACGCCCGCGGCGGCGACGGGACGCTGACGCCCGTCCTGCAGTTCACCAGCGGGATCACGCGCGAGGGGATCGCGGCGCTGCCGGGGCTCCGCCAGGTCGAGGCGCGCACGCGCGAACAGATCGAGGAGCTCTTCGCCGAGAGCGTCTTGCAGGTGGAACTCGGCGAGGGCCGCCTGGACGTGAAGTCGCTGGTGACCGACCTGGCCGGGGGCCGCGCCCAGGTGACCGGGTGGATCGACCCGCAGACCGGCGCGCTGCGGCTCGAGTTCACGGTGCAGGACCTGCGCCTGGAAGACCCCGGCCTGGCGCGGGCGCTCGGGCCCGACGCGGCCTCGGTGTTCGACGAGTTCGACGCGCGCGGGCTCGTCGACGCGGTCGGCACGCTCGAGCGCGCGGCGGGCGGCGCGCTCCAGTGGAGCGTCGACGTGCTGCTCGCGGGCGTCGGGCTGCGCTTCGTGGGCCGGCCCGACGCCACGGGGCGGCGCGAGGGCTTCCCGTATCCGATGGAGGACGCCTCGGGCCGGGTGCGCATCCGCCCCGACGGCCTGTACTTCGACGACGTGGTGGGCTTCCACCGCCGGGCCGAGCTGCGGATCCGCGGGCACCAGGAGCGGGGCTGGACGGGGATGGAGACGGGCGTCGTGCGCTTCACGCCCGAGGGGCCCGACGTGCGCCTCACGGTGGAGGCCCTGAACGTGCCGGTCGACGAGACGCTGCTGGGCGCGATCGCGCAGAGCGACTTCAGCGAAATCCTGGAGGACATCGAGCTGTCCGGCGTGGTCGACCGCGTGGAGGTGGACCTCGTGCAGGTGGCCGGCCGCGACGCCAAGGTGCGGCCCGACGTGCGCATCACGGTGGAGGGCGAGGAGTTCCTGTACCGGCCCTTTGCGCTCAAGGTGGAGGACGTGCGCGGGACGATCACGCTGCGCCACCCGCTGCGGGCCGAGGGCCGGGGCAAGGTCTGGGCGTGGTCGGTGACCGGCTGGGCCGAGGGCGCCCCGCTCGAGGTGGACGCCGAGGCCCGGGAGCACGAGGGCCGCGGGCGGCTGGTGGTCCGGGCCGACGGCATCCCCCTGGCCGGCGGCCTCACCCACGCCGTGCGCACCTCGCCGCTCGCCGGCGCGGAGCTGGCGGAGGTGTGGGCCTGGCTCGAGCCGCGCGGCCGGGCGCGGGTGGTGGCCGACCTGCCCATGGGGGACGACCCCGACCCGGCCCGCTTCGCCGCCGAGTTGCTCGGCGCCTCGATCCGGCTCGACGCCCCGGGCGACCCGGAGCCGATCGAGTTCTCCGCGATCGACGGGATGCTGCGGGTGGAGGGGGGCGAGGTGCGGCTGGAGGGGCTCGCGGGGCGGCTCGCGGGCGCCCCGGCGACGGTCGCGGGAAGGATCCGCGGCGGCGCCGACGGCGAGTGGCACCTCGAGGTGGACGTGGACGACCTGCGCGTGGACCGGCGCCTGCTCGACAGCCTCGCGCACCTGGCCGACGGCCCGCTGCTGCCGCAGGAGTTGCGCATCGAGCCGGGCAGCCGGCTGGACCTCGCCCTGGTCCTTGCGCGCGACGGCGGCGCGACGGGCCGGCTCGGAGCCGTGATCGACGCGCGCGAGATCCAGGCGACGCTGCGCTTCCCCGAAGGGGACCTGCTGCACCTGGCCGGGGGCCCGGTGCGCGTGAAGGACGGCTGGGTGGACGCCGAGGACGTGAGCGCGCGCGCCGAGGGGATGGTGGTGGAGGCCACGCGCGCGCGGCTGCGCCTGGCGGG
The DNA here is from genome assembly GCA_026647295.1 of Planctomycetota bacterium. GTDB lineage: Bacteria > Planctomycetota > PLA2 > PLA2 > JAEUHO01 > JAPKHB01. Next base: position 2,418 of record JAPKHB010000325.1, read on the forward strand.
CCCCGGCGCGGACGCCGACCCGGGCGAACCCGCCTTGAGCGGCGCCTTCCGCCTGCGGCTCGCCGACTTCGAGCTGCGGGAGGGCCTGCTCGACCTCATCCCCGGCTCGGCGCGCGCCTGGATCGCCGACCTCACCCGCGACCGGCTGCTGGGCAGCCAGGGCCTGGGCGTGGACGCGCCCGCCCACGGCCCGACCACGCTCACCGGAGACCTCGCCTTCGTCGTCAAGCCCGGGGCCCCGGTCGGCGACGCCCCGCGCGGGCGGGTGCACTTCGAGCCCCTGGTCTTCCAGGACGCGGAGGAGGAGCGCACGGCGCTCACCGGTCGGGTGCGCCTCGAGGGCTTCTCCGTGGACGTCGGGGCGCGCCTGGAGGAGTTGACCGGTCGCCTGGTGGCCGAGGACCTGGTGCTCGGGACGGCGCGCCGGGCGCGGGGCCGCGTCGAGGGACTCACGGGGCGCGTGGAAGGGGTCCGGGTGGCCGGACTCGACGCCCCGGTCCGCTGGCAGGACGAGGTGCTCACGGTCGGACCGGTCGCCGGCCGGCTCGCCGACGGGCGGCTGGAGGGCGACCTGCGCCTGCACACCGCGGCGCCCGGGGCCTACGAGGCCCGCCTCGCGGTGCGCGACCTGGACCTCGCCCGGCTCGGGGAGGACCTCGCGCCGAGCGGCACGGCCTACCGCGGAAGGGCGCACCTCTCCGCCACGATCGAGAACCCGAGCGGCCGGGTGGAGGACCTCGCGGCCCGCGGCGAGCTCACGGTGCGGGAGGGGGACCTGGGCGACCTGCCCTTCGTCGCCAACGTGCTCGCGCTGGGCGCGAGCCTGCTCGGGGCCAAGGAACGGCCGCGCTTCGAGACGGCGGACCTCGCCTTCGAGGTGCGCGGCGAGTTGATCGTGGTGCGCCGGCTGGAACTCGGCGGGCCCCTGTTCCGCATGCCCGGAAGCGGCACGGTGGACTTCGACGGCGTGGCCGACCTCACGCTCCGGCCCGCGTTCGTCAAGAGCCTGCTGCTGCCGGGCGTGATGCAGATGCCCGTGGTGGGCGACGTGCTCGGGGGCGTCCTGCGCGAGGACCTCTTCTACGCCGTGCGCCTGCGCGGGGACCTGGCCACGGCGGAACCCGAGTTGATCCTGCTCCCGCCGCTTGGCCTCGACCGGGGCCGGACCTTCGAGGGCGGCGCGCCCGAGCCCCTCGCCGGCCGCCGGCTGCCGGATTGGTTCCGTTGACCCCGCCCGCCGCGGCGCTTCGGCCCGCCGGGCCGCGCGCGGGGGCGTTCCGGTAGGCTTCCCGGGTGCCCCGGCGACCCATTGCCTCCGCGCCCTCCCGGTCGGCCGCCGGCGTCCAGGTCGTCGTGCTGGCCGGCGGGGCGGGGACCCGTTTCTGGCCCGCGGGGCGACGCTCGCGTCCCAAGCAGGTGCTCGCCCTGTGCGGCGACGACCCCCGTCCGCTGCTCGAGATCACGCTGGCGCGGGTCGCGCCGCTGGGGTCCGGCGCCCCCTGGCTGCTCGCCCCGGCGGCGCTCGGGCCGCTGCTTCGGCGCGCGGCCCCGGCGGCGCGCGCGGCCCGCCTGCTGCCCGAGCCGGCGGCGCGCAACACGGCGCCGGCGATCGCGCTCGCGGCGTTCGCGGCCGCCCGGAGCGACCCCGACCAGGTGCTGCTGGTCGTGCCCGCCGACCACCACGTGGCCCCGGTCGGGGCCTACCGCCGGGCCCTTTCGGCCATGTGCCGCCGGGCGGCCGCGAGCGACGCCCTGCTCACCCTGGGCCTTCGGCCGACGCGGCCGGCGACCGGGTACGGCTGGCTCGAAACCGGCCCCGCCCGATCCGGCGCGCGCGGGCTCTTC
>JAPKHB010000326.1 GCA_026647295.1 Planctomycetota bacterium
GTATAGGATCCGTAGGCCATGGACTCATCGCCATAGAACCCCATGTGGGCTTGGAGCTCGATCCGCACACCGTGCGGCTCGCTGCGATAGTTCAACAGCCGCGCACCCGGCCGGTACGAGTCGGTGTGAGGATCGCGCTGCGGCAACATTTCTCCTTTTTTGTTCAAAAGACGAGGAAGTCGCAAACATTGCCAGGGGCAGCCCGGGATCCGGGGCCGGGCGGTGCCCGCGGGTGGGCCCGGGCGCCCGGGCATGGTACGCCTCGGCCGCAAGGGGGCAGGGAGCGGCCATGGCGGGCACACGGGCGGCGCAGGCGGACGCGGGCCTCCTTCGGCTCGCGGTGCGCCTGCTCGTCTGGCTGTGCGGGGGGCTCCTGGCCCTGTTCGGGGTCGAACTCCTCCTCGAACTCTGGCGCAGCGACGTGCCCTGGTCGGAACTCGCCGCCACCAGCCACCGCGGGCAGGCGCTCGCCTCCACGGTCTCGCGCGCCATCAACAACCTCACGGCGATGGTGCTCACCTTCATCGCCCTCGCGGTGCCGCTCACCGCCAACATGTACACCCCCAAGTTGATCGAGATCTTCGTCCGCGACCGCGTGAACCTGGGGGCGATGCTGTACTTCGCGGCCATGGGGGCGCACGCGGTCTTCTGCCAGGCGTTCATGTACGAACAGTGGGCCCCGACGCTGCTGTACACCGTGTTGTGGGTGTCGGGCGTCGTCGGCTTCGCGGTGCTGATCCCGTACTACGTCTACGTGCTCCACTTCCTCAACCCGACCACCATCGTCGGACGGGTGACCGACATGATCGTCCGGGAGTTCGAGGAGATCCGCGCGGGGCGCCGGACGATGCCCGTGGCCCGCGCGCGGCTCGACCAGTTGATCCTCAACCTGGGTAACGTGATCCTGCGCGCGGCGGACCGCGCCGACCGCGACGTCACGCTGCACGCCATCTACGGGCTGCAGAGCGCCGTCACCCGCTACAGCGAGGTCGTGGACGACCTGCCGCCCGAGTGGTTCGGCGTGGAACCGGCCCTCTTTCCCGGGGCGTCGCGCGAGGCGCTGGGGTTCATCGTCCGCGAGCGCACCTGGGTGGAGCACAAGTGCCTGCACCAGCTCCTGCTGGCCTTCACCGCGTCGCTGGCCAAGATGCCCGACGCGGTCAGCGCCATCTCGGCGGTGAGCCGCCGCGTGGCCACGCACGCGCTTCGGCGCGACAATGACCGCGTCCTGGGCCTGTGCATCCGCTTCTTCAACACCTTTCTGCGCGAGGCCATCAAGCGGCGCGACACGCACGCCATCACCGACGTCTTCGGGCAGTACACCTTCCTGGCCATGGAACTGTGTGCGACGCGCCCCGAGCGCACGCTGGCGGTCGCGCGCCACTTCAAGTACTACGCCGAGTTCGCGCGCTGGCAGGGGATGCCCTTCGTCTTCGAGCTGGTCGCCAACGACCTGCGCGAGATCGTGGAGCGCGCCTACGCCGCGGGCGCGTCGGCGGAGCCGCTCCTGGACCTCTTCCTCACCTTCCGGGCCGAGAAGGCCTCGGCCCGCCTGCCCAAGTCGCAGGCGCACCTGGCCGCCTGGCTCGCCCAGCACGGCCACGCCGAGGAGGCGGCCCGGGTGGCCCGGGCCCTGGCGGCGGCGGGTCCCGAGCAGCTCCAGGCGGCCCGCGAGCAACTGCAGGACGCCGAGGACCCGATGTTCTGGGAGGTCACGCAGAGCCAGCGCAACCTGGACTACCTGGAGCCGCGGCTGCGCGCGGAGGTCCTGCGGGTGCTCGACGAGGCGCTCGCCGCCCGCGGCGGGGCGGGGGATCAGCCGACCAGGTAGGCCAGGAGCGCCGCCACCTCGCGCAGCACGGCGAGGGGCTTGAGCGGCCACGGATGGGTCTCGCGGCAGGGCACCGTGTGGGCCACCAGGCCCACCTCGCGGAAGGCGACGTGCAGCCGCGCCAGGTGGTAGTCGTGGCTCACCACCAGGACGCTCTTCCAGCCGTGGCGTTCGGCCAGCCGGCGCACGGAGCGGGCGGTATGCCGGGTGGTCAGGCCCTCTTCGTCGAGCCAGAGCCGCTCGGCGGGGAGGCCCTCGGCCCGGCACACCGCGCGCATGGCCTCGGGTTCGGAGCGCGGCGCGTCGGCGCCCCGGCCGCCCGAGAGCACCAGGGGCCGCCAGGGCCCGGCCCGGGACAGGGCGCAGGCCGTGCGCGTACGGTCCAGGAGGGCGCCGCTCGGCCGGCCGTCGGCGTGCACGCGGGCCCCGAGGACCACCACGGCGTCGCCGCGCGCGGGATGCGCCGCCGCCTGCCCGGTGAAGAGGACGTGCGCGAGCACGGCCAGCAGCGACAGCGCCACCGCCGCGCCCGGTCGCAGGAGGCCGCGGAAGCCACCCCGGGGCCAGGGGGCCGGCCCGCACGCGGAAACGCCGAGCAGGAGGAGGGCCAGCAGCGCGCTCGCGGGAAACGGCAGCCCGAGGTCGGGCCCGTCGGCCCGGGCCGCAAGGCTCCAGACCCGCGCGGCGTCCAGGGCCGCGACGCCCGCCAGCGCCAGCGCCAGGGCGCGCGCGGGGCCGCGGGCCCGCGCCGCCGGGCAGACCCGGGCGAGCCCGAAGGCGAGCACCAGGGCGTCCACCAGCGCGCCGGGCAGCGGCGCGCCGTCGATCCGCAGCCAGTGGAACGCTTCCCGGCCCGGGCGCAGGGCGGCGGCGAATCCGAGCACGGCGAAGACCCCAAGCCCGAGGGCCCAGGCGTCCAGTGCGCGGTGCAGCAGGCGGCCGGGACGAAGTGCCATCGCCCCCCGTGCATCGGTCCGTGGCGCGGGGGCGTTGAGTCCCGGGCGCCGCGCGTGCTTCATCGGGCGCGGTAACATGGCGCCGGGTGCCGGGGCGGGTGCCCCTCCGCGGTCCCGCCCGGCGCCCCGGAGGGCCGGCCATGGCGGCGAAGAAGAAGCAGCGGCGCAAGAAGAAGGCGCGCCCGGCGACGAAGCGGGCGGGACGGACCCCGGCGCGGCGCAAGGTGGCGCGCCGCAAGGCGCCCGCCGGGCGGCCCACGGCGCGTCCGGCGCGGCCCGCGCCGCCGCCCCCGGCCTGGGCCTGGCACGAACTGATGAGCGCGGACCCGGCCCGGGTCGCCCCGTTCTACGAGCGGTTGATGGGCTGGAGCGCGCGGGCCGGGAGCGTGACCGACCAACCCTACACCGTGTTCCACGACGCCACGGGCGAGGTGGCCGGGTTGATGGGGATCCCGCAGGTGGAGGGCCGGCCGGTGTGCGGGGCCCGCTGGCTCGCCTACCTGCGCGTGCCGGAGGTCGACGAAACCGTGGCGCGCGCGATCGCCCTGGGCGGCCAGGTCGAGGCGCCGCCCATGGACATCCCGGGCATCGGGCGCTTTGCCGTCCTCCAGGACCCGGGCGGGGCCACCTTCGCGGTGTACGCGCCCCGCTCCTGACCGCTCCCGGTCAAGGCCTTCGGGCTACCCCCCCTGGTCGGGGAAGGCGACGAGATACCAGCGGCCGTCGAAGCGCTTGACCGTGGCGCGAAAACCGTGGAAGAGCGGCGGGAACACGACGTGGTAGCGCCCCTCGGTGGCCTCGGTGACGGTGAGCGCGTCCAACTGGCCCTCGAGGGCCTGCTCGATCATGCTCTGCGGGTAGACCTGCCCGGCCGCGGCGCGCTCGCGCACGTTGGCGAGCACCCGGAGGCGGAACTCGGCCTCCTCCGGGAAGGTGATTATGAGAACTGGCCGTTGTTCGACGGGCCGTTCATGCACGCGGACAAGGGCAGCCGCAAACTGGAGCTGCGTTATGGCAAGCTGCGGCGGGTGTTGGATTTCAATACACTGACGATTTCGGAGTCGGTGGGGAGATAGCGGAAGCACTTGGGCTGGTGTTCGAGGAGACGACCTGTCGCTCAAACGAATCTTGTTCCGTGTCAAGCATTGAGGTGAATGATTGCACCTGCCTTGATCGTCCGCAGTGCGTCTTGCACTGCTGGCATAAGTTGGCGCAGGGAGGAAGTCCACGTCCAGGCTCACGTGCAGGTGCGTGTCTTGGTCCACGCCGGCGAGCGCCTGCTCCATGGTCGCGCGCATGCCGATCTCGTCGATGTAGCGCATGTCGAAGACCTCGACCTTGAGCTCGTGCAGGAAGCGCTTCTCGCCCTCATCCACGCTGCGGATGCCGATCTGGCGGATCTGGTC
>JAPKHB010000327.1 GCA_026647295.1 Planctomycetota bacterium
AGGGCGGCAACGAGGATCTCTGGCTGTTGAACGGGCTCTGCAACACCAAGAAGCACGAGATGGTCCTCGGCCTCGTCGAGACCGTCGCGGGACGGCGTGCCCGTCCTCCTGCGGGGGGACCGCGCGGCCCTCGTGATGGCGGTGCCGCCCCGGGCCCAGGAGCACGTGCGGCTGGAGGTCGCCTGGGCGGACGGGCGCGCGACCCAGTTGAACGCCCGGGTCCGACCCGGCGCGGGCACGCAGCACGTCACGCACCTGGACGTGCTGGGCGTGGACGGCTCGTGGGAAGCGTTGCTCGAGTACCTGGGCACGCACGCCCGCCCGGACGCCGCGGGCCCCCGCGACGTGGCCCCGGCCGAGCGCTAGGGCCCCGCGGTCTCGCCCGGACTCGGGCCCGACCGGGTAGGATCCGCCCGGTCCCCCCCGCCGCGGGAGCCCCGGGACGGCCGCCCCCGGCCCGCCCGGCCGGCGCGCCGGCCCCCTGCCCAGGAGACGCCATGGCCCGCCCCGACGGCCGCACGCCCGCCCAGATCCGCCCGGTGCAGATCCAGCGCCGCTTCACGCACGCCCCGGCCGGCTCCGTGCTGTACCGCTGCGGCCGCACGATGGTGCTGGTCACGGCGAGCGTGGAGGACCGCGTGCCGCCCTGGCTCTCCGGCCGCGGCAAGGGCTGGGTCACCGCCGAATACATGATGCTCCCGGGCTCGACGCGCGACCGCAAGCCCCGCGCCACCTCCACGGGTCGCGTGGACGGGCGCACGCAGGAGATCCAACGCCTGGTGGGCCGCGGCCTGCGCAGCGTGGTCGACCTCAAGGCCCTCGGCGAACGCACCGTGTGGCTCGACTGCGAGGTGCTGGAGGCCGACGGCGGCACGCGCACCGCGTGCCTCAACGCCGCCTACATCGCGCTGTGCGACGCGCTGCGCACGCACGCCTTCAAGCCTCCGCTGGCCACCTGGCCGATCGCCCACCCCATCGGGGCCATCTCGGTGGGGATCGTGGACGGCGAGGCCCGCGCGGACCTGGACTACGCCGAGGACCACCGCGCCGAGGTGGACATGAACGTGCTCATGACCGCCGACGGCGGGTTCCTGGAGGTCCAGGGCACCGGCGAGACGCGCCCCTTCACGCGGACCGAGCTCGAAGCCCTCCTCGCCCGCGCCCGCGAGGGGATCGAGCAGGTGCTCGACGCAGCGCGCCGGGCGCTGGCCGAACCCCTCGAGGCCCGCCGTTGACGCGCGTCTGGATCGCGACGACCAACCCGCACAAGGTGCGGGAGGTCCGCGGGATATTGGCGCCGCTGGGCTTCGACGTCCGGCAGGCCGAGGGCCTCCCCCCCGTGGAGGAGACCGGCGCGACCTTCGCGGAGAACGCGCGGCTCAAGGCCCGGGCGGCCGCCGCCCGGCTGGGCGAGGTGGCGCTGGCCGAGGACTCCGGGCTCGTGGTGCCGGCCCTCGGCGGCGCGCCGGGGGTACACAGCGCCCGCTACGCCGGCCCGGGCGCCGACGACGCCGCCAACAACGCGCGGCTCGTGGAGCAACTGGAGCGCCTCGGCCTACACGACCCGCCGGCGGCCTTCGTCTGCCACGCCGTGCTCGCGCGACCCGACGGCACGCTGGTGGCGGAGGCCGAGGGCCGCGTGGAGGGCGTCCTGCGCTGGCCCGGCCGCGGCACGCGGGGCTTTGGCTACGACCCCCTCTTCTTCCACCCGCCGAGCGGCGGCCGGCTCGCCGAACTCGACGCGGCGCAGAAGAGCGCCGTGAGCCACCGCGGGCAGGCCCTGCGCGCGCTCGCGCGCGCGCTGCGCCCGCCACCGGGCGCCGCGGCGCCCGGCGGGGGCCCGGGCGCGCCCGGCCCCTGACGCCCGCCGGCGGCCGGGCGACGCGCCCCGGCGGCCGGGGCGGTTGGGCGCGCGGGCGCGGCTCTCGCGCGCAGCCCGGCGAAGGCCGACACCTGCGCCCGCCCGCCGTAAGATCCGGCGCCATGGCCGCGCGCCGCCTCGAACACATCCGCAACTTCGCCATCGTCGCGCACATCGACCACGGCAAGAGCACGCTCGCCGACCGCTTCCTGGAGCTCACGGGCCTGCTCGAGGAGCGCTCCGGCGCCCACCAGGTGCTCGACGACCTGGACCTGGAGCGGGAGCGGGGGATCACCATCAAGGCCCGCGCGGTGCGCATGGCCTACCGCAAGGACGGCCGGGACTACGTCCTCAACCTGATCGACACGCCGGGGCACGTGGACTTCTCCTACGAGGTGAGCCGGTCGCTGGCCGCCTGCGAGGGCGCGATCCTGCTGGTGGACAGCACGCAGGGCGTCGAGGCCCAGACCGTCGCCAACGCCTACCTGGCCGTGGAGGCCGGCCTCGAACTGCTGCCGGTGCTCAACAAGGTGGACATGCAGGGCGCGCGCCCCGAGGAGGTGAAGGAGGAGATCGAGACCGTCCTGGGCATCGACGCGCGCCACGCCCTGGCCTGCTCGGCGAAGACGGGCGAGGGCACCCGCGCCGTGCTGGAGCGCCTCATCGAGGTCGTCCCGCCGCCGGTGGGCGACCCGGAGGGGCCGCTCAAGGCGCTCCTCTTCGACGCGGTGTACGACACCTACCGGGGCGTCGTGGTCTACGTCCGCCTGATCGACGGCTCGCTCGCCGCCGGCCAGCGCGTGCGGCTGGTCAAGGCGGGGCGGGACTACGACGTGATGGAGGTGGGGGTGCTCGCGCCGCACCGCACCAAGGTCGCGCGCCTGGAGGCGGGCGAGAGCGGGTACCTCGTGGCCAGCATCAAGTCGCTCGAGGACGTGAACATCGGCGACACCGTCACGACGAGCCCGCCGCCGGAGGGGTTCAAGCCCCTGCCCGGCTACCGCGAGCCGCAACCGATGGTGTACTGCGGGCTCTACCCCACCTACCCCAAGGACTTCGAGGCCCTGCGCAAGGCGCTCCAGACGCTGCGCCTCAACGACGCCTCGTTCACCTTCGTCCCCGAGACCTCCGAGGCCCTCGGGTTCGGCTTCCGCTGCGGGTTCCTGGGCCTGCTGCACATGGAGATCGTGCAGGAGCGCCTCGAACGCGACAGCGACGTGGACCTCGTCCAGACGGCGCCCAACGTGACCTACGAGATCCTGAAGACCGACGGCACGACGGTGCGGGTGGAGAAGCCGTCGGACGTGCCGGATCCCAACTACATCGAGGAGTTCCGCGAGCCGATCACGCGCTGCAGCATGATCATCCCCCACGAGTCGGTGGGCTCGATGATGAAGCTCTGCACCGAGAAGCGGGGCGTGTACGTGGAGACCCAGTACCTCTCGCCCACCCGCGTGATGCTGGTCTACGACATGCCGCTGGCGGAGATCGTCTTCGACTTCTACGACAAGCTGAAGAGCGCGACCCGCGGCTACGGGACGCTGGACTACGAGGTGAAGGCCTACCAGGCGGCGGAACTGGTGCGGATGCGCATCCTGGTCAACGGGGTCGAGGTCGACGCCTTGAGCATGATCTGCCACCGCGAGACCGCCGAGCCCCGCGGCCGCCGGATCCTCCAGCGGTTGCGCAAGACGATCCCCCGCCACCTCTTCGCCGTCCCGCTCCAGGCCGCCATCGGGGGCAAGGTCGTCGCCCGCGAGACGATCTCGGCCCTGCGCAAGGACGTGACCGCCAAGTGCTACGGCGGCGACGTGACCCGCAAGCGCAAGCTCCTCGAGAAGCAGAAGGCCGGGAAGAAGCGCATGAAGCAGGTGGGCAACGTGGAGATCCCCCAGAAGGCCTTCCTCTCGGTGCTCTCCTCCGACGAGGACGACGACGCGAAGCGCTGACCCTCGATTGCCCATACGGAGCCAGGCTCCGGTGCATCATTCGAGGGGCCGGAAGGGGGCGGGCGCGCGTTGGAACTGGGTTCCGCGCTCCCGCGCGGACCGTGCAAGGTTTGCGCGCATTCGCGCGCCGACGCTTGGCAAAGGGGGTGCTGCGCGCGGGGGGCCTGAGGGCCCCGGCGCAAGGGAAGTGAGATTCCCCTCGTTCGTCGCCGCTCCGCGCGTGGGGCGCAATGCCCCCTGCTCCGCGCTACCGCGCGGACTGTGCAAGACCGGCACGCTGACGCGTGCCTGGTCTTGGCAGAGGGGGTGCTTACTCTTTCTACGGCACGATTACATTCAGGGCAATTCCTCTCCTTGAGTTGTGACTCAATCCAGA
>JAPKHB010000328.1 GCA_026647295.1 Planctomycetota bacterium
GCTGCTCCTCGCCCACTTCTTCCTGCCCTGGCCCCAGGTGCAGATGGACGAGGCCGAGATCGGCCTGGGCTACCACAGCACGGCGCTCCACCTCGTGGGCCACTACACGGACGTGGACGTGACGATGCGCCCGGACGACACGGGGAACCGGCCCGAGGCACCCTCCAACTGGTTCGAGGCGTACGTGCGCATCTTCCTGGTCACCCAGTACTCGAGCCTGGGCCTGCTGATCCTGGCGCTCGCGCTCGGGGCCTGGCTGGGCCTGGGCGGCCGGCGGCTCGGCGCGGTGGGCGCGGTGCTGCTCACGGCGCTGGTCCTCGGCCCGCTCGCCGCGCAGTTCGCCAACGGGTGGAGTCGGGCCACGGTGGAGGCCATCCCCATGACGGGTTGGGAGGGGGGGCTCAAGACCCTCGGCGAGATCTTCAAGTCGAGCTTCCTCGTCTACGCGCTGCCGGCGGCCGCGGGCCTGGTGGACCTGGCCCGCCGGGCGCGGGTCCGTGCAACCCCCGGGCACGCCCGCTAGCCTCTGGGGGCGTTAGAAGGGGGCCGCCTCGAGGCGCCCCCGCGCCCGACCGACCCATACCCCCAGGGAAGCCCGTGCTCGCGCTGCGCCTGATCCACGACCGGGGTTCGATCGTGGTCCGCCTGGACCGCGCCGAGATCCTCGTGGGCACCGGCCCCGACGCGCAGGTGCGCATCGAGGGTCTGCCCGGCCCGCCGCGCACGCTGCGCGTCCTGACCGAAGGCGGGGAGAGCCGCCTGCTCCTGCCCGGAGAGCCCGCTCGGCGGCTCGCACGAGGAGAGCGGATCGCCCTGGACGGCCTGCGGCTGGAGGTCTTCGACCCGGCCTGGGTCGATGGCCCGGACGCGCCGCGCTTTGGGGGCTACGACGACGACCTCGCCGCGCTGGCGCCGGGAACGGCCTTCGAACTGGCTCCGGCCGGGCCCGGAGAGCCTCGGCCGCCATCCCGGGCCGAGGCCCCGCCCGCCGGCGCGGGGCCGGCGCCGCCTGCGGCGGCCGCGCCCGCCGGCGCGCCCCCGGCCCACTCCCCCACCCCAGCCGCCCGGGCGACCGCGCCGGCACCAACTCCGCGGAGCCCGGACGCCAGCCCGGCCCCCGCCCCCGACCCGGCGCCGAAGGGGACGGGCGCGGCGGCCGACGACGCACCTCCCCGCCTCCCCCTTGCTCCGGCGGTGTTCCCGGACCCGGACTTTGCGACCGCCCTGATGGAAGGGCTGCGCCGCTCCCCCTTCTGGCTCGTGTCGCTGGCCCTCCACGCCGTGATCCTGATCCTGCTCTCCATCGTGCTCGCGCCGGATCGTGATCGGCCCGCCGCGGGCCCCCCCGCGCTGGCCGCGCTCGCGCCGGTGGGCGACGAAGCGCCCGCCGACCAGAGCCGCGAGGACGACCCGCTGGAGGAGTTGCCCAAGCCGCGGCTGATGCCGACCGATCCCATGCCCGGCGAGACGGACAACGAGCCGCAACCCGCGCCGCCGGACGCCGCCCTGCCCTGGTCCGACGAACTGCCCGACCCGCTGGCCGCCGAGCCGCCCGCTCCGCTGGACATCGGCCTGCAGCCCAGCCCGCACAGCGCGATGCGCCGCGTGCGCCCCGCGCGGCCCCCGGTGCCGGCGGCCGACCTGGCCCGCGCCTTCGGCACGGCCGGAGCCAAGGAGGGCAACAAGGACGCGGCGCGCCTCGTGCGCGACATGCTCGCCCGCGGCGGCCGGCGGGGCAAGGGCTCCACGCTCGATGAGGTGGGGCCGAACGACATCCTCGTCGTCACCGGCGCCTTCGACCAGATCCAGCAGGTGCTCGTGTTGCTGGGACTCCCGCACACGATCCAGGCGCCCCACGAGATCGGCCGCGGGACCGAGACCAGCCTGGACGGCTACAAGGTCGTGTTCTGGAACTGCAGCGAGCGATTGGACGACAAGTCCGAGGAACGCATGAGCCGCAGCCTGCGACGCTTCGTGTCGCGCGGAGGCTACCTGTTCACGACGGACTGGAGCGTGTTGAGCGTCATCGAGCCGGCGTTCCCCGGCCTGCTCCAGACGCGCGGGCGGCAGGCCCACCTGCCCGAGATGGTGCTCGACATCCAACCCGCGCGCGGCGCGGCGGCGCATCCTCTGCTGGACGGCGTGTTCCTGCCGGGCGTCCAGGGGCGCTGGTGGTTCGAGCAGGCGTCCTTCGACGTGGACGTGCTCAAGCCCGACCGCGTCGACGTGCTGATCGAAGCGCCGGCGATGTTCGACGTGTACCGGCGCAGCCCGGTCGTGGCCGCCACCTTCACGCACGGCCGCGGCCGCGTGCTGCACGCCGTCGGCCACTACTTCCAGGAGCAGGGCAACGTGGCCGGCACCATCGCCGCGCACCGGCTGGCGCTGAACTTCGTCCTCATGCGCCTGGACCAGGACAAGTAGCGCTACAGGGCGTAGGCCAGCGCGGCGCCGACGTGCGCGCCCAGCGCGAGCAGGTACATGCCCGTCCAGGCGGCGTGGTTGCCTCCGCGCCCGCCGAGGCCCTCGGGGTCCCGGAGGAGGAGCCGTGCGACCACGGCCCCGCCGGCGGCGAGCCCGAGCCCCAGCGCCCAAAGCCGCGGCGCCTCGACGCCGAGCCACCCCAACGCCCCCAAGCCCGGGTAGAGCAGGAACGGGAGCACGAGGAAGGGGGCGATGCAACGGGCGGCGGTGCGGGGCCCCCACACGCCGGGCAGGGTGCGGCAGCCATGGGCGAGGTCGCCCCGCACGTCGGCGAAGTCCTTGGTGCCCGCCGCGCCGAAGATGAACAGCCCGGAGACGAGGCCAAGGGCCCAGGGATCGGGGTGGTCCAACGGCCCCACCAGCGCCCAGCCGGCCACGGGCACGAGCGCCCCCCGCGGGATGGCGATGGTGAGCAGCGCCCCCAAGGGGTGGCGCTTGGTGCGCAACGGCGGGGCGCTGTAGATCCAGGTTCCCAGCACGCCGACCAGCACGCAGGCGAAGAAGCCCCAGGTCGCCAGCGCACCCAACGCCAGCGCGAGCGCGGCCAGGGCGTGCCCGAACCGCAAGGCGCCGGTCACGCCCACGCGCCCGGAGGGGACCGGGCGGTGCGGCTTGTTGATGCGATCCAGGTTCGCGTCAAACGCCTGGTTCCACGCGTTGGACGCCGCCGTGGCCGCGACGGCCGAGCCCACGCCCAGCGCGGTCACGCCCCAGGGCAGGCCGCGCCCGAGCGCGCTGGCGGCGACGACGGCGCCGCACGCCGCGCCCACCGTGGGCGCCAGCAGCGTGAAGGGCCGCGCCAGATCCAGCGCCGTGGCAAGCGCGCGCGACATCGCAGGACCTCCGCCCGCTCGGGCGCCGCGGCCCCCGCGGCGCCCCCCGTCGAACCGGCCGGGCTACAGCGGCTTCACGCAGCGGAAGCCGATGTTCTCGAACTTGTCCTTCGGCGGCGCGTCGAGCCGGACGTCTCCGCGCAGGAACTCGGGCGTGTCGTTGTAGCAGCCGCCCTTGAGGACGTGCACCGCCTCGTCGTCCATGAGCGTGGTCTCGGTCCACTCCCACACGTTGCCCGCCAGGTCGCACACGCCGAAGGGACTCTGTCCGGCCGGATGGCGCGAGACGGGATCCGTCCCGCCCTCCAAGGGGTCGCGGCCGAAGCAGGCGAGCTCGTCGGTCGCCTCCGCCTCGCCCCACGGATAGGCGCGCCCGTCCACGCCGCGGCACGCCTTCTCCCACTGCTCCTCCGTGGGCAACTGCTTGCCGACCCAGCGGCTGTACTTCTGGGCGTCCGCCACGCTCACCCCCACCACCGGCGCGTCCGGGTCGGCGAAGCGCTTCTCTCCCCAGAACTTCGGGAACCGGTAGCCCGTCGCGCGGCAGAAGGCCTCGTACTGGCGGTTGGTGACCGGGTAGCGGTCGATGTAGAAGGTGTCGAGGAAGAGTTCCTTGCCCTCGGCGCCGAACCGGAAGGTCCCGGCCGGCACGAGCAGCATGCCATCGACCACCTCGAGGTCCGCGATGAAGGCCTCGGTGGCCTCCCGCTTCCGCGCATGCTCCTCGGCGCGGCGGCGCGCCTCGTCCTCGGCGGCGGTCGGGGTCGGCACGAGGATCCGCTCGCCGACGGTCGGCGCCGCCATCGGCGCCGC